>JAAHHL010000297.1 GCA_010672185.1 Caldora sp. SIO3E6
TCCTCCACACCCAGCATAATCTCCTGGTTATTGAAGCCAAAAATGCTGACTTAGCCAGAGGGTTCACTCAACTTGCCATCGAACTCATCGCCCTTGATCAATGGACAACTTCCAACGAACCCTTGCTCTATGGTGCTGTCTCCACTGGAGATGTCTGGCAATTTGGCGTACTAAATCGAGAAAGAAAACAGATTCAGCAAGACCTCAATCTTTATCGAGTACCTGCTGACCTTAATGACTTATTTAGCAGTCTCGTTGCTATTTTGAACAATAACTTCTGACTACCAAATGCTCAAATTCAATATGGGTTTGTTGCTACAGTTCAATAAAAGATTGAAGATTTATACAGTCTAAGAAGCTGGGTATAATATGGAATCAAATCAAGTAAAAACGAATTGGGATGGGCAAATTGGCAATTTGTCAGATATGATGATACCCAGAAGTGGACAAAACTAATAATCTCAGTCACTCAAATCCTTTTGGGGTCGTCTACCAAATGTCATAATGTTGATCTAGATGTATGAACGATTTCCAAGAAGGTTTTATTTCCTACGGACGAGCCGATAGTAAAGCCTTCGCCACCTATCTTCACCAAAGACTTTCAGAAAAAGGTTTAAATGTTTGGTTCGATCAAAATGATATTCCACTGGGAGTGAATTTCCAAAATCAAATTGATGATGGTATTGAGAAAGCCCATAATTTCCTATTTATCATTGCACCGCATTCAATAAATTCATCCTATTGCGGCAAAGAAATTGAGTTAGCGCTTCAGTGCCATAAACGGATTATTCCCTTACTGCACGTTGAGCAAATTAATCGGGAAACCTGGCAGCAGAGATTTCCCCATGGTACGGATGAGGAGTGGGAAGCTTACCAAGCGAAAGGATTACATTCAAGCTTTCCGAATATGCACCCAGAAATTGGCAAGATTAACTGGGTTTACTTTCGGGAAGGAATTGATGATTTTGAAAAATCGTTCTTGGGATTGCTGGAACTTGTTGAACGACACAAGGTATATGTGCATCAACATACGTACTTTTTAACCAAGGCACTGGAGTGGGAGCGTCATCAGAAGCAGTCTCCCTACCTACTTATTGGTGAGGAACGGCAGCAGGCAGAAGCATGGCTCAAGGTGCGGTTTGAAAATGAGCAACCCCCCTGTATTCCCACTCAGAGGCATTGTGAATATATTACCGAGAGTATCAAGAATGCCAATAATTTGATGACTCAGGTGTTCCTCTCTTATGCCCAAACCAATAAGACTATAATGGAACGCTGTCGTCGCCGCCTGATGCGAGACTGCTTCACCGTTTGGACGAACACAACTGATATTCAAACAGCAGAAGACTTTGAAGATGCCATCAATCGGGGAATTGAACAAGCCGATAATTTTATATTTTTGCTCTCCCCTGACTCCCTTACCTCAAAGTACTGTCAGCACGAGTTGAACTATGCTTTATCTCTCAATAAGCGCATTATCCCTGTGCTGGTGCGAAAGACTGACCTAAAGCAGGTGCCGAAGGCGCTACGTACTTTGCAATATATCGACCTCACGGATAATGCCAAGGAAGAAGACTACTACCTAGATGAAAGCCAACTTTTGAAGAGCCTGCGTCAGGACGAGGAGTACCATCAGCAGCATAAAATGTTGTTGGTAAAAGCGCTGAAGTGGGAACGACAGCAACGCAATCCTAGCATTTTGCTGCGGGGATACAACCTAGGTTATGCCCAAGCTTGGTTAAAACTGGCACAGCAGAAAAAGCTATATGCACCAACCCCGTTACAAGAAGAGTTGATCGCAGAAAGTTTGCGGCAACCTCCCGTAATTTCCCTGGATGCCTTCATTTTGTACTCCCGTGCCGATGCCGATTTTGCTCGCAAACTCCATGATGCCTTGGAGATGCAAGGGAAGACAACCTGGTTTGATCAGGAAAATCTTGCTTCTAGTGAAGACTCTCAGCAAGAGGTTGATCAAGGAATTGAAAGTTCCGATAACATTCTGTTCGTTATTTCTCCAATTTCTATCTCCTCCCCCGAATGTATTTCGCAAGTCGAGTATGCCCAAAAGCTGAATAAGCGAATAATTGGAGTTGTGCATCGAGAGGTACCGACGGAAGCCCTAGAGTCTACGTTAGCCAGTATTCTATCGATTGACTTCCAACAAAATCGAGGAGACTTTTTTGTTAATTTTGCCGAATTAATCCGTACTCTGGATAGTGATCCTGACTATACCAGTGCTCACACTCGGTTACTGCTGAAGGCGATGGAGTGGGAACAAGAGAAACGGGATGATAGCTTTTTGCTGCGAGGGAAAGATTTAGTCACTTCCGAGCAATGGTTGCAGGAATCAGCCGACAAGCAACCTCAGCCCAATAGGCTGCAATTAGAGTACCTCACCGCCAGCCGAGAACTTCCTTATCGCAAAATTAAACGACGTTCGGTATTCTTGACGAGTGCGATCGTTACAGTACTGGTGGTGGTTACTCGGTTTTTGGGGTTGATGGAACCAGCTGAATTGAGAGTATATGACCAGTTAATGCGCTTACGTCCTAGTGAAGAGCAAGATGAACGCTTCTTAATTGTCGAGGTAGATGCCGTCAGTAGTGAGGCACTCCGACGAGATATAATTAAGGGGCGTTATGAGCCTGGAATTGGGACAGTTCCAGACGAAGTCCTTGATCAAGCCTTAGCCAAGTTATTGGCTCATCAACCCCAATTTATCGCCTTAGATTTTTACCGAGACTTTAAGGCACAGCCAGAACTAGCTGAACGTTTTCAAGAAACTCAAAACTTGATTGCTCTTTGTAAAGCCAGTTACGAAGATGAACAGGGTAATATTCGGCAAGGTTATATTCCACCAAAGGAAGTGCCGATGCAGCGTATTGGATTTAATGACCTGTCTGAGGATGGTGAGCTGATGGTGCGCCGTCACTTGCTCTTACAGGCACCTGATCCGACATTTTGCAACACGGGAGAGGCATTTAGCTTGGTTCTCGCTCGTAAGTACCTAGAAGCACAAGGATATTCCTATACGTCTCCCCTAAATGACAAAGGCAAGTATGTGCAAGATATGCAGTTTGGCGAGACTGCAATTCCGCAACTTTGGGGCAATGGCAGTCCTTACCAAGATACGGGAAATAAACTAGCAGGCTATCAAACTCTCCTCAACTATCGTGCCTACCAAGGTGACCCCAGCAAGTTTGCGCCAACCGTTAGTTTAAAAGAGCTTCTCGATGGCGAGGTTCCAGGTGAGGACATTCAAGACCGAATTATCGTTATTGGCTACACCGACACAGCAGATAAAAGTGCTGACCTTTGGAACACCTCCTACGGTGATATGGCGGGAGTGATTCTGCAAGCTCAGATGGCAAGCCAAATCATCAGTGCAGCATTAGATCAGCGTCCCTTAATTTGGTGGTTACCCCTTGGGGGTGAAATTTTGTGGATTTTTGGCTGGTCTACTGTCGGGGGTTTGGTGATCTGGTGGGGTACTCGCTCGTTGGGGCTAGCAGCTGTCGGTGCTGTTAATGTCCTGGTTGGAATGTATGGTGTCTGCTACTTCATCCTTGTCAGTCAAGGAGGTTGGCTACCATTGGTTCCTCCGGCTATTGCGGTAGTAGTCACTGGAATTGGTGTCGGTTATTTGACCTATCGGCTGCGACAAACATAAGAAATCTATTCCTTATAAAAAATGTTTATTTTTAATATTTAAAATATGTGTTTTTTAAGTTTTTTTGGTAGTAATTTTGCATATTTATTCAAGAAATAATACCATATATTAAACAATATTAATTAAGAAGCTGACATTAGGAGTTAATCGATATGAACTGGCTATCAAACTATCGCAAAAGCATTCTCATTCTCAGCCTAACTACTGTGCTTTCTGTTCCGTTTTTCTCCGTCTATACTCCTCAATCTCAGGCACAAGGGATTCGGAATGTGTTTCGCCGGGAGCGCCAACAAGGAAGACCTTCTGGGCGATCGCGGGGTGGAGCGATTCGAGATGAATCCTGTGTTTCTCCTGACAGCAAGCCCTTTATGGCACTAGTTCCGGAAGATAACCAAGGAACAACTATTGCTACCCATCCTACCTTTTGGTTTTACTTACCCTTAGGTCGTTCGGAGAAAGTTAAACAAGCACGTTTCGTGCTGTTTGATGAAAATCAAAGCAGTGTCATTGCACAAAAGATGGTGGAATTACCAGATGCACCAGGGATTGTTAGTGTGAAACTTCCAGAGACTGAACAGTCCTTAGAAGTAGACAAACGGTATACCTGGCATTTTTCTGTTATTTGTGATGAGTTGGAGCGGTCGAGAAACCCATGGTTATCGGGTTTGGTTGAGCGAGTAGAAACTCATCCTCAACTGGTTTGGCAGCTGGAAAATTTACCTGAATCTGAGCAATATCTGGCTTTCGCAGAGCATGGCATCTCTCAAGAAGCACTGACTTTGCTTGCTCAGCATCGCTCTATTTATCCAGATGATTGGATGGACATGTTGGCATATTTTGAGTTAGAAGAATTGGCTGAGGCTAAGATTATTCAACTTAATCCTTAAACTGGGTTTAGTGGTGCGACACACCTTAAATGGTGGTTTGGATTTTTGGTAGTGCGAGCATCTTGCTCGCTTCTTATATCCCACATTCCGCACTACGCTGATACTACACAATGGTTTATCAACACCTAAGCGCGAGCGAGACGCTCGCACTACTCTATCTCCCTCAGCTCCCCCAGCTTTCCTACCACCTACCACCTAATACCAAATCACAACCAGCTTCCTACTAGGATATAGGGAGCCCAGAAGAGGGGAGATTTGAACTTGGGGTCTTGTAACATTGCCTTCTGTGCTTGCTGTAGGGCTTCGGCACGAGAAACCTCAGGTTGTCCTAATTTCTGGTAAAATTCTTCAGTGAAGGCGATACTGGACTCATCATCCAAACTCCACAGGGACGCGATCGCACTGCGAGCCCCTGCCTGGATTGCAGTCCCGGCAATTCCCAGTACCGCTCGATTGTTCCCCGTCGCTGTTCGACAGGCACTGAGGATGAGTAATTCAATCCCTCGGCTGGTTGCTGAATCTTGGCTGCGAAATAACTCGCTAAATTCGTCTAAGGGTATCTTACCGTCTGCAGCAAGAATGAAAGTCTCTTCTGGGTTATTCCCAAATTGACCGTGAGTTGCTAGGTGTACAATATCGAAATTGGAGCGGTCAAGTTGTTGTTCTAAAGCTGTCTTGGTGAAATCTTGGTCACGGATGAAGGTGGTGGGAACGCCTACGGCTCCTATTTTGTCTAACTCAGGATTGGCATTGGCTAACACAGCGAAACGACCAACTCCTGAGGGAGGTTCAGTGAGACTGGTAGCCAGCACATTCATACTGGTGCGTTTGAGGGGAACAGGATTCCGCACGTCTAAGCCCAAAACCAGTGCTGTTGCATAGTTTTCGACTAAATACTGTTTCCCGTCATAAAGCGCTGCCATGGGAATGTTTCGCAAAGGGCCATCCAGAACAAAGATGAGGGTTTTGATATTGTAGCGTTCGAGGTCGGGGCGTGCAGGTTGGATTAACCAGTCGTAGATGATTTTCCCTTCCTTGTGAGCAAACAAAGGTACAGAATCTTGTAGATTACTTCGGAAACTTTTTAGGGTATTTTCAACCTCTGAACGAGATAGCTTAGTAGACGGATAATGAATCAGAGTTTCGTTGCCAGGTAACTTGAGGATAACTTCGATACGGTCTTCCAGAAGAATAGGATAGAGAACAGCAGCTGTCTTGTCTTTTTGCTCAATCACTCGGTCAACTTGTATAGTTGAATCTAAACAGGCGGACTGAAAGAAGTTTTCTAGTTCTGCTACCTGTAGTGCTTCCATCACCTGACGTGCTTGTTCTAGGTTTTTTTGGCTGGGTTCAGTGGTTCCTTGAGGTTGCAGGAGCAAGTCTACAAGTTCCCGATAGATGGGTTCAACTTCATCTCGGAAGGTAAATTTAATATCGGGGTTGGCGGCTACTAAATCCCGTCTTAGGAATTTTAGACTGTTATAGGCTCCGGAGTAAGTAATGATTGCTTCTTGTTGTTTACCCTGTTCTTTTAATAGTTGTCCCAGCTGCCACTGCCAGCGATAAGCAATTTCCGGAGAATTTTGCGCTTGTAATAAGGCTTGTCGGGTAAGGTTTTCTGCTGCTTGCCATTGTTTGGCTTGTTGATAAAGTTGTCCCAGGTAACCAAGGGCATAAGATTCTGCTACTGTATCTTCTAGGCGTTGCGCCTGCTGCTGGGCATGGGCTAAAAGTTGAGCAATTTCTTGTAGAGATATTATCTCAGACTTCGATGAAAATATCTCTGTCTCCGCGTCTCCGCGTCCCCGCATCCCTTTGTCTCTTTTCAGATTAGGTTGACTTTGATATTGAGCAAGGAGGGTTTGGGCAAAGTGAATTTGGGCAAAGATGGCAGGGCGACTAGTGGGAAGTTGCTTGATTAGTGCTTGGAGTTGGGTAACTATCGCCTTTGCTTCTTCTAAGCTTTTGGTTTCTAGCAACAGGTCGAGTTGATTGACATATGCCTTAAACTGTGTATTGGGGAAAATCGCACTAGCAGCAGCTTCTTGATAATATTGGATGGCTTGTTCGTTGTCTCCTTGAGAACGAGCAGTGTTACCCAACCCCAACAAGGCAGCACTGATATCTTCGGGGGAATTTAGAGTACGGGAGATATTGAGGCTGGTTTGAAGTGCCTTTTGCGCTTCGTCGAGGTTACTGACTGAGCGGAGCAGATTTCCTAAATTGGAGTAAGCGGCGGCTTTGAGGGCATCGTCGGGTTGAGTTTGCAAGGTTGTTTTTTCAAGTTGCTCTAAGGCTTTGCTAGCGCGACGGTATAGCCCTAAAGCCCGTAGTGCCAGGGCTTGATTAATTTGGCTGCGAATAATGCCAGATTCGTCTGACATTTGGGTATAGAGTTTGGTGGCTTGTTTCCAAGTGGTGAGGGCAGTTTCGGGTTGTCCTTGAGCAAGTTGCAAGGTACCTTGGGTGTTGAGGGCTTGTGCTTGAACCCGCAGATGCTCTTGGGTATTGGCAGGGATAGTTTCGAGCAACGCCAAGCTTTGCTCGATGGCTTGATTGGCTCCATCCCACTGTCCCAATTCCTGATAGGCGAGTGCCAGGTTGCTCAAGGTCATTGCCTGTTTGAGGAGTTCTCCCTTAGTTGCATAGGCAGTTGCGGCTTGTTGCCAAGCTTCTAAGGCAGCGGCAAATTGTCCGCTTTGATAGAGGGTATTGCCTTGTTCAAAGAGGTTGAGGAGGTTGTTGGTTGTAACTGTAGGATAGGAGTTCCCAACAGGCGCATCCGTTAGGAAGGAAAGAAACACATCCTTCTTTCCTTCTGCCTTCTGCCCTCTGCCTTCTGCCTTGTATTCCAGGTTGTCTGTCTTGGGGACAATAGCGGTAGCAGGAGTCCAGTCTAGGTAGAGTTTCAGGATAGTTAGGCTTAAACCCAACCCAAAGTAGCAGAGGAATTTGAGAAGGTGGGGGCGGCATCTTGGTTGTTTTCTGGACATCTTAGGGAAAACTTTTTGTGGAACAGGCATCTTGCCTGTCATAACGGCTGCTATCTGGAAGGATGGGATTGCATATCTTACA
>JAAHHL010000298.1 GCA_010672185.1 Caldora sp. SIO3E6
GTTCACTGGTTAAGACTTCGATGTTCCCTGCTTGAAGTTTTGCCCAGAGAGCCGCCAGCAATGAACCATAAATTGGAGCTTGCTCAACAGCATAAATCCAAACCACAGTGTCAATATATATCCGAGCCAAGTCAGGTAAATTTAACTGTCCCATGCATCTCTTTCCGCTTGCAAATCTCGATTAATTTCTTCTACGCTTCTACCAGAGTGACGCTGAGAGTGAATTTTTGCTAATATTTCCATAATAGATGACTCCGTTGATACAGTTTGCTTGTCTGGCAAAAGAAGAATAACTTCAATGATTTCTCCTATTGTATTGAAGGCAATATCGGGGGGTAAATCAATTTCGATTTTATTGCCAGGTAAAACTTTGGTTTCAATTCGTAAGGCTGATTGCATGAGATTGCCTCCTTATATCCTACCCTTTCAGTTATACAATATTTTCCCTGCTATCCCAACCGCAAAAGTTAATCGGCTTGCAGAAAGAGCGATATCCAAAATTCGTTGAGCAAAATCGCGCTTGCTAATTCCCAATTCACCCAATCTACATTTACCAGGTTATCCTTGACTGGCAAGATGCCAGTTCCACCATGTTTCTTTAAAAGTCGGGAATAGCAATTCATACTTTACAGGCGCACAACTATCCCATTATCAAAATAGTAGCAAAAAATTACGATAATTACAACCAATAAAATATTTTAAGGAGCAAGCGATCGCTACTGTAAATTATGAGTCTTGACAGCTAAAGATTCCAAGACCTTAATCGCTTCACCTAGCATTGACTCTGGCAAATTTTCAACTAGCTTAATTGCCTGATGACGAACTTCGCTTGTTACTTCCTCTACTGGCTGCTGGTTAATCACGTCATCCCTTAGACGGAAATGTTTTTGCCGTTCCCTCGCTGCTTCTGGAGTATAAAAGTCACCTACACCCACAGGTAATTCAATGATGTTGCCTCTATCAACTTGCCCGACTAAATCCCCAACTTTAGCTGCTATATGTTGATTAAACCGGAAAAATTTACAGAACTCAATATCCCCACCAATCACTGCAAAGGATTCTTGCTGAGGTTTCTCAACCGTAAACGTAAATTGCTGATGCTTGTCACCAATTAGCATCAGAACTTTAAATTGATTTGTTCCTTCTAGAGGCTCAATTGCAATTATACTTGCCTTCATCAGTTGTTCTCCAGGTAAATACCTCTGGTATTCCAATAATTCAAGAATTCTTCCTTCTCCATTTTATATCTAGTGCCATGCCAAGGATCTCGAATAAGTAATCTTCCAGCCTTATCACATCCGTCAACAACTACTAAATGAGCAAATCGTTGACTGGCAAGATGCCAGTTCCACCGTGTTTCTTTAAAAGTCGAGAATAACCATTTATACCTTACAGGCGCACACCTATTCCATTATTAAAATAATAGCAAAAAATTACGATAATTACCACTTAGGTATGTAATGAACCACAAAGACACAAAGTTCACAAAGAAGAAGATAGTTTAAGTACGATCAGCTACGCTGCTGCTGTAGGCAATCGCTAATATACCAGACTGCTAAGATCCCCGACTTCTTAAAGAAGTCGGGGATCTGGGAATCTAGGCATTACGAATAAAACAAAGGAGAAGAATGTAGAATTTAGAATTAGTGAAAAACCTACCACCTACCACCTAAAACCTAAAACCTAAAACCTAAAACCTCACTTCGTACCTAACCCTAACTTCATTGAAAAAGTAGTCGTAGGAAAGACCAACAAAAGCATCGTCCCCTACCTGGTAAATCCCTTCGGCAATAGGTAAGACTCGTAAATCACTTAAGCCGACACTTCTGCCTACTGAACTAACGGATTCTTCAAAGGTGAAGGTGACGTCTCGTAATAATGGTCTGACGACAAACCTGGTTACAGCAAATCCTACTAGTTGATTGACTATGTCCCCATCTTCTGAACTTTGCTGTAATCCTTCTATAGTACCCAGCAAATTGTTCCCTAGCAAAGCGGTAATTTCCGTTTCACTGAGGGAGGGAACACTGGTGAGAGTAACTAAGGAAGAATCGATAAGCTGGAAGTTTGACTTATCTTCTAGATAGGCATATTGTAAGCAACTCTCAAGTTGTTGTAACTCTGCTGATGAATAATAACTTTCTCCTTCAATCGTCGGATTAATCAGTTCCTGGGTAATCTGACAACTATCAGCTTGGGATTCATTGAGTGCTAGTAGTGCTAATAGCTGCTTTCCTTCTCCTTGAATATTCAGGTTAACTTTAACCTGCTGGGGTCTGGCTAGTACTAATTGGCTAGTATCCCGAATTTCGTTACGATTACCAAATTCTTCTCTTTGAAGGAAATTGCGGCTACCGCTAGAATCAGAAACTACTGCTGCTAATTGAATATCAATATCCGGATTGAGTAGTCCCTTGCTGGGGGTAAAGGCAATCTCTTGGCTAACTTGAGGATTGCGGGTGACAGAAAAGTCGTTTTCAAAGACTTCGACATATCCCCGGCGTAGTTTAATTGCTCCTGCCGGTTCTAACTTTTCTGGTTCTAATAAGGGTCCATTTAAGGTTAAATCACCATTAAAGTGGAATTGAGCTATGGGTAGGGGTTGAATTTTTAAGCCATCTCCGAGTACTACATGAAAGTTCTCAAATCTGGGGGTGAGGGCTAAGCCAGGGAAGGGGGAAGTATTGTTATCTTTTTGACTAATTCCAGTAGTTGAGCTAGCCAGGATGGTATCTGCCGTTGGCTGTTGATTAGTGATAAACTCTGGAACAAATACTCGACCGTGGGCTAAACGTAGTTCTCCTCCAATTTCGGGCTGTCTTAGTGCTGTACCGGTTAGCACTACCTCCCCTGCAACATCACCTTTGTATAGACCTTCTAGGTTAATCTTACCTTCGGCAATCGCAATAGTGAGAGGCTGGGATTCATCATGAGCACCGAGAGGCTCTAGTAAGGGTAGCACTCCGGCAATAGAAAACTCACTCTCAGCTAGGTTACCTTCGAGTTGCTCTACAGAAATCTTTTGACTATCAAGATTTACTTTACCGTTGAGGTAGAGTTTTTCGGGGAATTGGTTACTAGCGAAGGTAGTTTCCTCAAAGCTAACCCCACCACTAGCAACTAAATCATGTAATTCTAACTGCTCAGCTAGCTTGATACGTCCACTAGCTTGTAACTCTAGTTCCGTTTCCCCCTGCTCCCACTCTACTAGTCCTTGGGTAAATAAGCCAATGAGAGCGATTGCGTCAGTGCCCAGCTTAGCATCTAGGTTAAAGCTATCGCTCACTCCTGGTACGATGGGGAAAGGCAATTGACCTTTGGCTTGGAGCTCAGAAGGTTGGAGGGTATTAAAGGCGAGGCGAGAATTGACATAGCTGAACTCACTCTTGATATCTGCCAGAGGTTGACTATTAACTGTGGCATCTTCTAAGGAGATTTCCCCTCCCTGAATCTGGAGAGTAGCTAGATTTTCTTTTAAGCTACCTCCTAAATCTCCCCTGAGGTTGAGATTACCTTGGATGTTATCAGGAATTGCAGCAAAGTGCCGTAGGGTATCCAAGGAAAGATTGTTGACGAAGAAAACTCCTGCTTCTTGGGCTAGGGATAGTTGCCCTTGGTAACCTAGTACTGCATCTTCAAGTTCGACTTGTACCGGTTCCAGGTTGAGTAAACCTCGACTGATATCGATACTGCCCTTAGCAATTAGTTGATCTATTCTAATTGTTGTTGGTTGTTGGTTGTTGGTTGTTGGTTGTTGGTTGTTGGTTATTTGTTGTTCCCGATTCCCAATTCCCGATTCCCGATTCCCAATTCCCAATTCCCGATTCCCCGTATCCGCTACTTCTACAACCAATTCTTCCTCAATCTGACTATAATCTGGTTGAGTATGCCAGAGCCAATCATTACCTTGAAGATCGAAGTTAATCTGGGGTTGTTCTAAACTACCAGCTAGGGTGATTTCTCCGGTATAAGCTCCCTTGATGTCTAACTGGCTAGGAATACCGGGTTCCTGTGCTTTGGCAGCTAACTGTTGCAGCTGCATCTCTATCTGAGCTAATAGTTTCAGCCTCTGTGCTAGGGAAGTGCTGGGGGAGCCAACACTCTCCAATGGTTGCAAATCTACTGCCTTCCCCTCAGGTTCTTTAATTCCTCTGGCTAAATCCTCAAGATTAAACCAGCCTACAGTCTGTAATAAATCTTGCACATAACCTTTAGCGATCGCAATTTTGCCGTTGAGAGCACCGGAGTTGAGATTGATGCCAGCTTCTAGATTGTAGAGGCTTTCTCCTAAAGCGAGAGAGGCTTCTTGGAGTTGGGCAATACCATCTCGGTAAGAAAAACTACCAGTGAAATTTTTTGCTTGCAGGTAACCAAGGGCTGGTTTGTCTATTTCCAGGTTACCAGCTGTTGCTAGGGTAAAGAGGTTAACATCGACATTCCCTGTCACTTCCCCGGCTACAGGAGATGATATACCCGCTTGGACCGCAGGAGCAATATTAAGTAGAGTTAAGGGGAATTGTTGTACAGAAACAGCGAAAACTTCACCCCGGCGTTTACCAACAGCAGCAACAGCGTTTTCTCCGACTCCCTGGCTAAATTCCAAGGAAGTGGGAAGGTAGGGAAATTGGCATCTGCGACTAGTACAAGGTGACAAACTAGCAGCAATGACATCAGTGGTCCCCCGCAAATCAATAGCTACTTTCTTTCCGGTTTGTACTTTCACCTCCCCTGCCATCAAGGGATTGAATACTAACTCATTAACAGCAAAATCTCTTAATTGTAGTTCCCCGACTAAGTTCAAGTTACCAGGAGCCAAGGGATCTGAAAGTAGGTTAGAACCTTTTAAGTTACCCTGAAAATTACCTCTGCCAGCTATCTTGATTTCCCTGGGTAAAAACTCTGGATTCAAAGACTGTTGCTCCGCCACTACCTGGGTTACCAGCCGACTGAGGGGAAGAGCATCGGCATCATAAGCTAATTTTGCGATCTTAAGGTCTAAATTATCTACTTCGGGAGCAGTAGCCAGACGGGAAAGGAGGATATTACCCTTGGCATCCAAGAATTGCTCTCCCAACTGCACCACCATTTGGTTAGCTTGGATAGCAGCAGAAGGATCCTGTTGCAGTAGGGGTTGAACTGTTCCCGATAAGTCTAACTTAGCATTTAAGGTTAATTGTTCCGGTTCAAAGGAGGCGAGTAGAGGTTCTTGCCCCAGTCCTAATTGATAGATTACTTCTAAAGTATTGATATTAGCAGCAGCAATATTAGTTTGCCACTGACCATTATTTAACTTACCCCTAACTTTAGCAGTACCATCTGCCCCAGCTAGTTGTCCAGCAAAGGTAGCATCAAAGCTGCTCAGATTCCTTTGTTGGTTAAATGCTAGTAGTTGCTCCACTGCACCAGACAATTCTAGATTACCTCCCTGTAGGGCGATGGGAACAGGTAATGGGAGCAAATCATTTAATTGAAGATCAGCAGCTTGTCCTTGAGCTACCAGATTACCAGCTTTTAGCTCACCACTAGCATTAACTTGACCCTTATCCACTCCTAGTAAGCCAGCAAACTTAGCATCGATATTACCCAAGTCTTCTGGAGTGCGTACTGCTAGTAACTCTTTTACAGAAGTAGAAACTTGAGCATTACCTTCCCTTAAGGCAACTGTTACTGGTAATTGAGGAACTAAGGGATTGAGTTGAATACCAGAAGCTTGTCCTTGAGCTACCAGATTACCAGCTTTTAATCTTCCAGAACCATTGACTATACCCCCATCTACTCCCAGTAAGCCAGCAAACTTAGCATCTATATTACCTAAATCTTCCGGGGTGCGTACTGCTAGTAATTCTTTTACAGAAGTAGAAACTTGAGCATTACCTTCCCTTAAGGCTACCGTTACTGGTAATTGAGGAACTAAGGGATTGAGTTGAATACCAGAAGCTTGCCCTTGAGCTACCAGATTACCAGCTTTTAATCTTCCAGAACCATTGACTTGACCCCCATCCACTCCCAATAATCCAGCAAACCTAGCATCAATATTACCTAAATCTTCTGGGGTGCGTACTGCTAGTAATTCTTTTACAGAAGTAGAAACTTGAGCACTACCTTCTCTTAAGGCTACCGTTACTGGTAATTGAGGAACTAAGGGATTGAGTTGAATACCAGAGGCTTGCCCTTGAGCTACCAGATTACCAGCTTTTAACCTTCCAGAACCATTAACTTGACCCCCATCTACTCCCAATAATCCAGCAAACCTAGCATCTATATTACTCAAATCTTCTGGGGTGCGTACCGCTAGTAATTCTTTTACAGAAGTAGAAACTTGGGCATTACCTTCCCTTAAGGCTACCGTTACTGGTAATTGAGGAACTAAGGGATTGAGTTGAATACCAGAAGCTTGCCCTTGAGCTACCAGATTACCAGCTTTTAACCTTCCAGAACCATTAACTATACCCCCATCCACTCCCAGTAAGCCAGCAAACCTAGCATCGATATTACTCAAATCTTCTGGGGTGCGTACTGCTAGTAATTCCTTGAGGGAAGTGGAAACTTGGGCATTACCTTCCCTTAAGGCAACTGTTACCGGTAATTGAGGAACTAAGGGATTGAGTTGAATACCAGAAGCTTGTCCTTGAGCTATCAGATTACCAGCTTTTAATCTTCCAGAACCATTAACTTGTCCCCCATCTACTCCCAGCAAGCCAGCAAACCTAGCATCGATATTACCCAAGTCTTCCGGAGTGCGTACTGCTAATAACTCTTTTACAGAAGTAGAAACTTGGGCATTACCTTCTTGCAATGCCACCGTTACCGGTAACTGGGGAACTAAGGGATTGAGTTGAATACCAGAGGCTTTAGCTTGAGTTACCAGATTACCAGCTTTTAACCTTCCAGAGGCATTGACTATACCCCCATCCACTCCCAGCAAGCCAGCAAACCTAGCATTGATAATACTCAAATCATCAATTGAGCGTACTGCCATTAACTGCTCAATGGAAGTGGAAGCTAGAACATTACCTTCCTGCAAAGCTACCTTTACTGGTAATTGAGGAACAAACTTAGTTAAGCCAATACCAGAAGCTCTCGCCTGTGCCACCAGAGCACCAGCCTGTAAACTAGCAATAGTATTAACCTTTCCTTCTTCTACATCCAACTGGAGATTGGCTGAACCATTGAGAGTACCTGGATCAAAAGAATTCAACTTACCTGATGCATTAATTTTGCCCCTTGTCAACTGCCCTGATACTGGTAAGAAGGGGTCTAATAGTATAGATTTAGCGTGGAGAGATGTCTGCCAATTGAGAGTCTTGAGATTACCAGTGCCCGTAGCAATAACAGTACCTTCTCCTGCCTGCAACTCAGTATTCAGAATACGAAGCTTTTGATTACTCAGGACAATTTCACCCGCACCAGCAATATCTAAAGGAACAGTACCCTGAGTAGAAGCAACCAAGCTGGGTACTTGAGATTGAGCTGCTGGTATTTTCCAAGTGAGCCTAGCGGTAGGTTTTTCCAGAGTACCTTGGAGTTTACCTTGGGAAGTGAGAGTACCAACGGTAATTCCTGATGGTAAGCCATAGGATTTGGCTAGCAGCGCATCTACTGGCAAGGAAGTCGCAAAATCTAACCCT
>JAAHHL010000299.1 GCA_010672185.1 Caldora sp. SIO3E6
TTTGCATCCCCCAAGGTTACCCAGGGATTTCCCAGGTCGATGCCAGGTTTTTGAGCAAACAGATGCAATTTCCACAGGACTTTTTTGGCTTGCAAATGCTTGAAACGTTTGTCTAGCATGGCTTCCACACTTATACAGCAAACCCTAAGTGGGGTGTGGGGTGTAGGGTGTAGGGAAAAAAGATGGACTTCGGGAAAGTTGGTAAGGACAGTTGAATCAGGTAATACTCAGATCTTGCACCAGTCCTGATAACCCGCCAGGGGTTCAAACCCCTGGCTCATAGCTAAAGTCGTCTAAAGACGACTGGGCAAGAGTTTAGTCCACTTGAGTGGACTTGAGCTATTAGCCGGTCGTTTAAACGACCGGCGGGTTTTGGGCTTAATTGAGAATGGTGCAAGATCTGAGTAATAGACAATAGAATCAGCTTGATGAGGGCTGTGTTAAATTTTCTTGGAATTTCTCCCACTCTTCTCTAATTTCATAGTCTTGGGATCGGGTAAGCTTATCAAATCTGCTTTTGCATTCGTCAACAATTTTGGCAACAGTCTGTTCAATTTCTTCTGCCAACCTATCCATACTGGGGTTCTGTGATTGATATGCTGAAAACATCTCTAGGATGGGCTTCAGGAGATGTTTATCTTCAGGATGCTTACCTTTGTGAGGATTTCTTGTAACTAAATACTTGTAGAGTTCCAAGGCAAAGACTTGCCCCTCCGAACTTTGAGGCAAGGTTTGTAGGATCGACTTGATTAGCTCTGTCTCATATTTTTTCTTATCTTGTAGTGCCTTGAGCACCTGTTCTAAGTTCTTCAAGATTAGTAGTAAATTTTCTGACTCTTGCTCAGAGTCTGTCAATAAACTGGGTTCTTCACGAGAAACCCGGTTTCCGGGGAGTAACTTGGCTAGAGAATGAAGCAGTTGGGAACTTTCCCCCTGTTTCGGTAATTTCTGAGACCAAGATACCTGTTTTGGGTATCCCACAGACAAACTCATTAGACGTAAAACAGCTAAGGTCTGATAGGTAGGTTCAGGATAGTGCACTAATAATTCTAAAGCGGATATCCCCAATTCAGGTGTCTCGATTTCCATGTAGGATGAAGGCCAGGGAAATAACTGCTTTAAGTAAAATAATTGGTGATGCAGCTTACTAGAGGGTTCTTTCTTACTTAAATCTTCAAGTAAATTCAAATACTGCTCTTGAGAATTGTTGGTCTTAAATTGCTGTCTCGTTTCTTGAATCAGTTCCGTAGCTGCTTGATGTCTACCCACATAGAGTAAGTGGAAAACTGTGTCTGACAGAGGTTCTAAAGATGAATAATAGGGTATAATATCTTGGCAAGATACACAACCATAATCAAGACAGTGCTGGAGTACTTGCCATAGTTGGTGGCGAAGGTCTTGTCTGCCCCAGTAAAGCTTGCGTAGAGCCAGACTCTGGTTCAGTAACTTCATTAGTTTGTTAGCTACTAACTCGCGATCGCGTGTAGTTTTAAGCCACTCGTCAATAAGTTGACTCACCCGGTTACTTGTCGGGTATTCATCTTTATCTAGGAACTCCGGTGGCTGGGAGCAAAGGTTTTTTACCTTTTCTGCTAAATTCCGCTTCAAGTCAGACAATTCCTGAGAGGGATCTTGGTTGAGGAAATTATTGAGATAGGCAGGAGGTTCTAGGAGAAAGTCCTCATAAAAGCTCAGAACTAATGCAGCTGCTAGATGATTTTTCGGAGTCTTACGCCAATAATCCTGCACCATAGCTTCTGCTTGGTTAAGATTGGCTCGAAGTAACGCCAGGGAGATCAATTTTTGGGTATGATCGCGATCGCGAACGAAATCCTGTACACTGGATTCTTGCTCGTAGAGTTGCAGCGGGTATTCAGGAACATCATACTGTAGAGCATACTCAATAATTTTATCGAATTCTTTAATTGGTGTATTGGGGAACAAACGAAGGCTGAGATTTGGTTGTAAGCAGTCACTGCTATCCGGCTGGAATAGTAGCAGCCGTAAACGCTTCACTTCTTCTTCATTCAAGGCTTGTGGACTTACTGGATTAGTCTCCTGCAAATACCAACTAAGCAAAATCTCTTCTTGTCTGAGGACATTTCCCTTCTTGCTTCCAGGTTCTCCATTAGCCTGAATCAACTCTTGACTCAACTCCCGCTTGCCACTGGCAAAAAACACATAAGCCAGCCAGGTTTTCAACCAAGGGTGAAAGTTTTGCTTCATGCACTGAGCAACCATGTTATGGACTTCCTCGAACCTTCCCAATTGGTAGTACAGGTATAGAGCCAGTTGATAGTAAGCTAAGTGTATTGATTGGAACTCATAACTTTGCTCCTCCCAGGAACTTGTTTGGCTATTGGGGGCGACTTTTTCCAAGTAGTCTAATGCTCCATGTAAGTCTCCTTGTAAACTACGAAATAGAGCCAAGTTGAAGTTGATTTTTGGGATATCCTGCGATCGCGAATTTGCCTTATTGAGTTTTTTCTCTAGTTTTTCTTCGGCACTTTTGAGGTTTCCTTGGTCAAATTCTTCAATAATTTTTTGATCAATATTATCAATCTCTAAAGGTTGAGGGAGTTTCAAGAGCAGATTGAGATTCTGTGCTAGTTTGCTCACAATCTGCTGCAACAGAGAATGCCGCAAATCGAAATAGCCCAGTTGTTCGTAGAGGAGTAACAAAGCTATCTGGATATCGATGGCTTTGTCTTGACTATAAGCATTTAGCAAATGCTCCAAGGCATAACTTCCTGTTATATGCTCAGGAGTATCCGGTAAGAGAGCGAGAATACCTACCGCATAATTAGTTTGAGCATTCAAGCGCTCACGAGCTTTTCGCAGGGGTTGATGGTTAAGTGCGTTGGCAACTTGGCATAAAACGTAGAAAAGATCCCTCTCCTCCTCCTTGACTTCGTAGTTAACCAACTGATCCTTTAATAAAGGCCAAAGTTTTTCCTTATTGGTTCTAGATACCTGCCACTTGTTCGATAACCAGCCCAGAACCCCTCTAATATGACTGTAAGTACAGGGAATATCGCACTCTTTAAGCAAATCGATCAAGATTTGTGCCGGTGATTCATTACTTTGTAAGGATTCCATTGTCTGCATAGAGTTCCCTTTTACCCTTTGTGCTCTTTGTGCCTTTGTGGTTTTTCCTAAATTACCCAATCCTTAGGAAACACTTTTCTCAAGTACCCTTTTACAATCATTTCTCCTACCCTGCTCCAGAAATAGCTTTGCCGCTTGATCCCAATCCTGAATTGCGGCATCTTGTTCCCCCAAGTGGGAGTGAATATCGCCCCGATAGTCATAAGCCTCAGCATAATTGTCAGATTTGAGCTCAATTGCCTTGTCAAAATCCTCAAGAGCTTGTGGGTAATCTCTACACTGGTAGCGGAGCAAACCTCGGTGATAGTATGCTTCTGGATAATTGTTGCCCTTAAGCTGAATGACCTGATCAAAATCTTGAAGAGCGTTGGGATCGTCTTGGAGTTGCCAGTGAGTCATTGCCCGAGCATAGAGAGCATCAGTACGCTGAGCATTCCGTTGCAGGACCTGGTTAAATGCCTGAATCGCTGCCTGATGGTTGCTAAGTTGAGCGTGAGCTACACCTAGGTTGTAGTAGACATTGGCATGATTGACTCCTTGCTGCACAGCTTGCTCTAAGTCGTTAATTGCTTCGAGATAGCTTTTTAATTGGATATGGCTTCTACCTCTGTCGTAATAAGCCTTGGCATAGTTCGGATTGTTATTCAGGGTTTGGTTAAAGTCATCAATTGCTTCGAGATAGTTTTCTCGGTAGAAACGAGCTAAACCTCGGTGGTAGTAAGCTAAAGCGTAGTTAGATTTTCGTGTTAGAGTTTGGTTAAAGTCATCAATTGCTTCGAGATAGCTTTCTCGGTGGAAATAAGCTAAACCTCGGAAGTAATAGGCATTAGCATAGTCTGAATTTTGCTTGAGGGTCTGAGCGAAGTCATCGATTGCTGGTTTATAGTTTTCTTGATTGAAATGAGCTAAACCTCGGAAATAATAGGCATCGATATAGTCTAAATTTTGCTTGAGAGCCTGATTAAAGTCATCGATTGCAGCTGGGTATTCTTTGAGATAGAAGTAACCTAAACCTTTGTGGTGATAGGCATCAGCAAGACTTTGGTTACCCCATTTGTCATCGGCTTCAATTGCCTTACTATAGAATTCTTTTGCCTGCTCATAATGTCTCGATTTCAGCTCTAGCTTTCCTTTATGACACCAAGCTTCGGAATAATTGGGATAGATCTTCAAAACTTGGTCGTAAGCACCTTCTTGGAGATAACCCTGGGCAAGAACCCTGACAATGTTACTCTTGGGTAACTTGGTCTTGAAGTTCTTGACAGAACTCATATAGTAGGATTCAAAGATTTGATGCATCTTCTCTTGAGTGAATGGAGTCTTCTTCCGGTGATTGCCATCTTCTTGAAACGGTAAGAAATAAGCCTTGAGGTGGGACAACTGAACGTATTCTAACTGTAGGGTGATCCGATCTCCTGTTACTTCAGCAGTGAGTTGCTTACTCGGCACAAACCCTCGCACATTTTCTGCTAGAACATAGATACCCCTCTCAGTCTGGCGAATCACTTTGGCTTCAACCTGATCCCCGCTCTTCAAACCGACAATCTGTGACCGATGCTTGAGACTGAATTCCGACTCTGTTATTTTATAAACTTCGAGCTGCTCTCCAGGCTCAAACAGCTCCCTAGCCTGAGCTTCTCCACTCCAAGTCAATTGCTCGTTGGGAATGTATCCCAATGTTTGTTGATAGCTGAAGACCAAACCGTGAGATAAGGTGTAATGTACGGTAGCCTTAAAAGGCTTTTCCTGGGAAATATTATCTAAGGTATGACTATTTTTACAAGTGCTCACTAGTAAGCATCGCTTATAAGGCTTTCTGGAATCATCTAAGACATATACTGCTAACCAAGTACCAGGTTCAACGCAGGGAAGATCCCTGGGAACACCCCGCGCTAGATCTGTATGGTTAACTAAGGTTCTTACTCCATCTACAGCCAATAAAATACTCTTCGGTTGATTGTCTTGCTTGTCGTTTGTGTTAACCTGCAACACCTGTGCTGGTAAAACTTGTCCTTTTTCCAGTTGATCTTGGCTCTTATCGCTACGGAGAGCTTTGGGGTTGATCACAAAAGGTTTTTTAGGAGTAGAGAAAACAGAAACCCACATTCCCTGCTCCTGGGGGAGTAAAACTTCATTGAGACTACTGGCAATTCCCTCAGACCAATCAAAATGATACAAAGGAACTGATATTTGCTTACCAAGGATTTCAACCTGGACTTTGGCTTGCTCTGTATGTTCTGCAACTATCTTGCCATAAAGTAGTGGCTGCTGCTCTGGATTAGCATCTAATACTTTTTGTAGAGATGATGGAGCTTTCAGTTCCTCCAATTCCAAGGGTTTGAACTTTTTTCTATCAACATCCTTCTCTTTCAGCCATAGTGATTCACCCTCAGTAAAACGGTTAGTTGAGTTGTGGAGCAAATTCTTTTTAGGAATGAATTGCTCCAATTCCAGATGGTTGGCTTTAATTACTATTCCTTGTCCTCCCGGTACTTTTTCCTGCACTTTGGCTTCAATAAGTTGTCCCGATTGCAGAGCCTGAAGAACAGATAGTCTGATTCCTACAATGGCGACCTTAAATTGGTTTGGTACTAACTGGGATGATCGTTCAATTCTAACTGTAAAGATGTCCCCTTGGTGAAAGGGTTTAAATTTGTGCCAAGGATGACCATAAAAACTGAGTTTGGCTGTGGGAATAATTACTAGCAGTCCAGGTTTAATCTCAAAAATGTTGTCATCATATCGAGAACGAACTAAAGTAAGTTCTGTCTGCTTTCCATCGGACAAGTATTGCGGCAAAAAGGTAAATGGTTTAGGCTTGTTATGGCGCAATGAGAGGTTACCATAATGATTTTTTGTAGCAACAATCACATCACCAATTGCTAGCTGTTCTTTGAGATAGGTGAGCTGGTTGTTTAGGCGATAAGTAGCTTCTGTACTATAGATATAGTCCTTTTGACGATCCAAACCCCTCACGTCAATCAGCCCTCCATTTATGCCCTCGACTCGTAACACTAATTCCCGATCTTTCATCGTTGATCTTCGCAATTGAATCATTTGGTGTGGTTTGGTAGGCATCTGTTGAATAACTAGATATTCTTCTGAGTGCTGAATGTTAGGCTGATGTTCTTCGTCTTCCAGAATTGCTTCAAGCTCGCCGTAGTCTAGCAATGAGTATTTAAACTTATTCTTAGACTGATCCTCTTGATATTTTGTCCGAACTAGCATTCCTGCTTCAAGATAGTGGGGTAAGGATTTGACGATACGGAACAGTCGCAGCTTGAGGTTTTCCGAGCCTTGACGGAGTAACTTAAATTGGAGGAGATCACCTGGAAGCAAATCTTGAAGTAAATTTTGTTGACTCTTCCCTAGCTTGTTGTCAATTTCAATTTTATTCAGATCAATCCTTACAATTATTCCCGGTTCTATTTCAAGCTCCAGACGAGGCTTACTAGGGTGCTTTCTGACAAGAACTGTCTCCTTAAATAGCTGCTCAACTGTTTCCTCTTCCACAGTATTCAGGAAATCATCGAAAGATTTCGGAATGCCTCTCTTAATCGTGAACCTGACGTCGGAATTCTTCCGATTGTTATTGAGAACCATCGCCTCAAACAGATCCCCCGGTTCAGCTGTCAATTCATTGAGGGTAAAATTTGAACGGTAGCTAATTTCCGATTTGGGAATGTAACCTGGATAGCGATTATTCTTACCAAAGGTTACATTGATACCATTGTTGGCTGGAGCCGGTTCTTCATAAGTGACTCGTAGGAAATCTCCCCACTGCAAATCTTTGAGCGTAACAGTCTCAAAATACAGCTCCTGATTCTCGATATCAGTACGTTTCCATTTAAATAAATCCCATTGGGCTAACTTTTCTCGTTCCTCTGGAGATTGAGGCTCTACAAAACAGGGATACTTATCATATCCGGCAATTTCCAGGATAAATTTATCCCCTACAGGCTTGCCTACCAAACCCAGCAAGACACGACGAGGATTGGAGAGTCGATGAATTTCAGATGGTATAATCTTGAGCACCTTAAGACTAAATTCCCCTCCTTTTTCAATCACTTGCAGTACCATTTCGTCCCCGATTTCGAGCGGATTATCTTTGCTCTGTAAGTGGTAGGTGTAGGGGTTACCATATACGAAGAATCGCTCTGCTGGTACTTTGATTATTTCTCCTGGTTCAATTTCTACACCGACAATCTTAGTAGAGAAACTGGGCTTCTGTTGAAGTAATGCCGATATTTTGTCTGTTTGTACATTTTTTGTAGTGCGAGCATCTTGCTCGCTTGTAGTAATTACATCTTGCTCGCTTGGAGTAATGCCATCTGGCTCGCTTGGAGTAATACCATCTGGCTGGCTTTCCTCAATTCTAGGGAGCAAGATGCTCCCACTACTGTTGTTGGTGCAACTTTGGGATACTCCCCCCTTGTCTCCCTTGTCTCCCTTGTCCCCCTTGTCTCCCTTGTCCCCCTTGTCTCCCTTGTCCCCCTTGTCCTCCTTGTCCTCCTTGTCC
>JAAHHL010000003.1 GCA_010672185.1 Caldora sp. SIO3E6
TCCAGAGAGTGGGGAAACTCACACAAATCTGAAGCGCTAGGTCGCCGGTTCGAATCCGGCCAGTCCCGTCCCAATACTGCTCGGTTAGTAAGGTTCAATCCCTGTTGATCCCCCCTAACCCCCCTTCGTAAGGGGGGAACAAGAGCCCCCCTTTTTCAAGGGGGGTTGGGGGGATCAATTCTTAACAGAGCAGTATTGAGTCCCGTCCGTTATTCACAAATTGATAAAAAACAAAGGGCTTAAGCCCCTTGTCTGATAGCTTTAGCGGTAGCAAGGAACGAGCATCAGAAGTCTAAGACTAAATTATCCAATTATTAATTAGGGTTTGCTGAATAAGTCAGACAAGGGAGACAAGGGGGACAAGGGAGATAATAGTTGTAAAGAGCGCAAGATGTTTATCATTTGTGCTGTGGAAAATGAGCCTATCGATACAAAAAACTTGCACTTATTGAGCTTTAAAAATGCTTAAAATCCATGCCATACAAGGCTGACACACTTATTTAGCAAGCCCTAATTATCCATTATCCATTATCCATTATCCATTATCCATCGATAAGCCTATGCCAAATTGTCCCAGCTGTCATCAACCCATCAATAGTAATGCGATCGCTTGCCCTCATTGTGGTATGACTTTCAAAGCTTATGGTCATCCTGGTATTACCTTACACCGGGCAATGGGAGAAGAATATTTGTGTGGGAGTTGTACTTATCATGAAGATGATACCTGTAACTTTCCTCAACGTCCTTATGCCAAGGAATGTACCCTTTACCAAGATATTTCCCAACCCCAGAATGAGCCAATTTATGCTCCTCGTTACGGCTTAATTAAATCAATTAAGCTATGGTGTCAAAGACATCCAGCTTTGCTGGGCATAATAGTATTGGTAGCTGTCAGTTTTCTGTTGGCTTTAAGTAGTTAGTATAGCAAAAGGCAGAGGGCAGCCAGTAGGTTGGGTGTCAATACTGCTCGGTTAAGAGAGTGTGGGGAGTGTGGGGAGTGTGGGAGGTGTGGGAGGTAAGAAAGCTGATGGAGAGGGATTCGAGCTTATCCGAGCAGTATTGGGTTGGGTGTAGCGATAGCTTAACCCAACGCCGGAGCACATCGTGTTGGGTTTCACTCCGTTCCACCCAACCTACATTTCTATTTCCTACCTCCTCCTGCCTCCTGCCTTCTGCCTTCTGCCTCCTGCCTTCTGCCTCCTGCCTCCTGCCTCCTGCCTCCTGCCTCCTGCCTTCTGCCTCCTGCCTTCTGCCTCCTGCCTCCTGCCTCCTGCCTCCTGCCTCCTGCCTCCTGCCTCCTCAGAACCGATATAAAGTATCCCTCTCCTGATAAGGTCTTCCTACAGAACCGATCGCATTTTGCAAAGTTTCTACTTCCATACAAGTACCACCCATAGCTCCTGCCATCGTGGTAATATGTTCTTCCATTAAAGTGCCACCAAGATCATTACAGCCCCATCTAAGAGCTTCCGTAGCGCCATCAAGACCAAGTTTCACCCAACTAGGTTGATGATTGGGAATCCAATTACCTAGGAAAATACGAGCTACTGCGGTAAGGAGCAAGGCATCTGAAAGAACCGGTTGGTCTCTGCCTACACGAGAACGTAGAGGTTTGGGGGCTTCTTGACCCACAAAAGGCAGTAAGATAAATTCAGTGATCGAGCCTGGATATGCGCGATCGCAGGCAGTTTGTTGGAGCGATCGCAACTTTTCTAAATGTGCTATCTGCTGTTGGGGAGTTTCAATATGACCAGAGAGCATGGTACTAGTAGTAGGCATTCCTAGTTGATGCGCTGTTCCGATAATTTCTAACCAAGCAGCAGTATTGGTTTTTTCCGGACAGAGGATACGGCGCACCTCATCATCTAAAACCTCCGCTGCGGTTCCTGGCATCGAGCCTACTCCAGCAGCTTGCAATGTACCAATTACTTGAGCATAGCTCAACCCGTCTTGCTGGGCAATAAACTGTACTTCTTGGGGAGAGAAGGCGTGTAGATGTAATTGAGGAAACTCTTTTTTAATGGTCTCTACCAACTGCAAATAATAAGGCAAAGAAGCACCATTAATCTTTGCCTGGGGGTTGAGTCCCCCTTGCATACAAATTTCTGTAGCTCCTCTTTGGACTGCATCTGCTGTCTTTTCCAGAATTTGTCCCCACTCTAACCAATAGGCTCCATCAGTTCCAGCATCCCTGCGAAAAGCGCAGAAGCTACAATGCTGTTCACAGATATTAGTGAAATTGATATTGCGATTAATTACATAGGTAACCACATCGCCAACTTGTTGGCAGCGCAGCTGATTAGCAGTTTCTTGAATAGCAGTAATTGCCAAAGGTTCAGTTTGCTGGAGGAGTACCACTCCTTCATCTGGGGATAGGTCTTCTCCAACTAAGGCACGATTTAAAATAGCATCAACAGTTTTCAATGTAGCAGGTGGTAGGTGGCAGGTGGTAGGTGGTAGGTGGTAGGTGGCAGGTGGTAGGTTTTAGGTGGTAAGTGTTTCCAGGGAAGAAAGTTGGTACAGTTAACTTTTGAAATTTTTTTAACTACTTATTTCCACTGCACTAATAACAAATGACCAATGACCAATGACCAATGACAAGTAACAAACAACAAACAACAAACAACAAACAACAAATACTCAAAATTTGTAACTCATCAACTGAATGACTGGCCCTTGTGAGGGTACATTTTGTGGCTTAATCGCGAGGGTATCGCTATTGACACGGCGCACTGTTGTTCCAGTCATTAAATTCAAAAACTCATCCACCGGCACAATTGAATATTCTCCTTGGCAGGTATCTTCATCAGCTGCTTGGGTACGGAAATGAGTGGGAACTACTAGTTTAGGATTGAGCTTATTAATTGCAGCCTTAGCTTCTTGGGGATTATAGGCTTTAGCTCCACCTCCCACAGGCACAAAAACGATATCAGGACTACCCATCAGAATTTTCTGCTCAATCTCAATTGGTGCAGCAGCTCCTCCCAAATGTAGAATCTTGACTCCACCTTGAGTCCACTGCCAAGCTACATTGGTACCAAATCGTTTTCCTCCCACACGATCATGAGGACTTCCAAATCCCTCAATTTTGATATTATCAATCTGATAGGCGCTTGGTTGATAGAGAATTTTGGGATTTCCCGGTAATCCCTCAACTTCCCCTTCATCTAGCAGTTGGCTACTAATAAGCACTAAATCTGCTGCCACTCTTGGTGGACGGTATCCAGCTGTACAACCAACTGTCCGAAAGGGATTCACCAAAATTCGTGAACCACCCCCAGTGAACAAAAAGCAGGTATGTCCCAGCCATTTCACTGTAACTCCACCACCGGAGGTCTGTGCCTGAGAAGACTCAAATCCAGAGGCTACACCTGTTGCTAGGGTAGTGAGCAAACCAACACTTGTATAACGGATTAACTGTCGCCGTTTCATGTTTTGTTATTTGTCGTTTGTTGTTTGTTGTTTGTTGTTTGTTGTTTGGGAATTGGGAATTGGGAATTGGGAATTGGGAATGGAGAATTTTTCCCTTATCTCCCTTGTCTCCCTTATCTCCCTTGTCTCCCTTATCTCCCTTGTCTCCCTTGTCTCCCTTGTCTCCCTTATCTCCCTCAGCTCCCTCAGCTCCCTCAGCTCCCTCAGCTCCCTCAGCTCCCTCAGCTCCCTCAGCTCCCTCAGCTCCCCACACTCCCCTATGACTCAACAGGGGAAGTAAGTTGGAGGAAATTGCGCAATAGCTGTTTACCATAAGAGGTCAAAATACTCTCTGGATGAAATTGGACGCCTTCTAGATGGGGATAGTTCCGGTGTCTGACCCCCATAATTGTCCCGTCTTCAACCCAAGCCGTTATTTCCAGTACATCGGGACAACTTTGGCGATCAATTACCAAACTGTGGTATCGGGTAGCAGTGAAGGGATTGGCTAATCCTTGGAATACTCCAACACCAGTATGATAAATCTCTGAGGTTTTACCATGCATCAAGACCGGTGCTGAAACAACTTTACCGCCAAATACTTGACCAAGGCATTGATGACCGAGGCAAACCCCCAAAATTGGTACAGTTGAACCTAATGCGCTGCACAGTTTTTTTGATACACCACCATCTTCCGGACGTCCTGGACCTGGAGAAATCACTACCCCATGGGGTTGAAGCTGGCGTATATTTTCAATGGTAATTTTATCATTGCGGTAGACCTGAATTTCCGAGGCTACAGGTAATTGTTTACCGAGTTCTCCCAGATACTGCACTAGGTTATAGGTAAAACTGTCGTAGTTATCAATAACAATGATCAAAACCCTTGCTCCTCTAAGGTGTTCACTCTGCCAATGGCTCTTGCCTCAGCTCAATAGCTGTAGTTTAGTGAGTAAAGGTGGTAGTAGCAACGAACTCGCAACAAATAGGGCAGTCAGCGCGGAAATGAGAACTGCACCCGCTGCACAGTCTTTAGCAATTTTGGCAAGTTCGTGGTAGGAGTGTTTAACCGTTAAATCTACTACTGATTCCAGAGCTGTATTCAATAACTCCAGCGCCAACACGAAACCAATAGTTAAGCTAATCACCGCTAGTTCTACCAGTGGTATGTCTAGCCAAATGCCTAAACTGATTGCCACAGTACCAATGAGGGTGTGGATACGAAAATTCCTTTGGGTAATGAAGGCATAGCGGACTCCTGCCCAAGCATACTTAAAACTTACTAGTAAATTGGGGGCAATTTTCCAAGCTAAGTCCCGATTTTGGTTAACAATCGGATCAGATTGGTTCGGTTTAGGCATCGAGCGGTTTTGAGTTGTAGACAGAGAACTCTCAGTGAAAAACTGGGTAGAAGAAAACCTAGAGTGGGGAAATACCATTGCTCTTTAATTCCATTTCAGAAGTACAACACCAGAATCCGGAACTCATTATTGTTATACAGCAAGCTCTACAATCCTAAGCAACATTTTTTGCTGATTGAGCATTTTTGTTAGACTTTCTTCATTGGGATGATCCCACCCCAGGAGATGAAGTAAGCCGTGGGAGGCTAACCAGGCAAGCTCTGTTGGTAAAGAATGTCGTTGTTGCTGAGCTTGCCGATAGGCAGTATCAACGGAAATCACTACATCCCCAAGATACAAGGGCACCGACTGTTGCATCGGAAGAGATATTCCAGGGAAGTCCACCTCCAATGCGGCAAATGCCAGTACATCTGTCGGTTGATTTTGATCACGGTACTGAGCATTGAGTGACTGTATTTCAGTATCGTCGGTGAGGCGAAGGGTTAGTTCGTAGGTACTAGCAGGGGGTAAATCTGCTTCTAGCACTTCTAGCCATTGGTAGAACCAGCTTTTCCAGGTTGAGATTGAAATTGGACAGGGGAGTTTGTCAGCACTAATTGCTGAGGGAGTAGGGGCAAGAAAACTTTCCTGCACAATTACTTCAACTGCTACCATCGGCTTCTCCTCAGGGTTTTGTTGGGGGTGAGCGGAATTAAGAATTAAGAATTAAGAATGCTTATAGAGTCAGGATTCTATCGATCTCAAACTGGTTACTTATTTCCATGCCCGCTGCACTAGCTAAGTATAGAAAAAATCATCAGTTCTTCTTTGTCTCCCCATCTCCCCATCTCCCCATCTCCCCACCCTCCCCATCTCCCCATCTCCCCATCTCCCCATCTCCCCACCCTCCCCACATTAACGGGTTAGGAAAGCAAGACCAATTAGCACAGCCAATAAGCCAAAAGTAGTCAAAAAAAAGTGTGTCAGGGATTTGCCTCCCTTGCTCACCATGTTGCGCATTGCTAGTTTCACGTAACTGGGTTTAGCCTCAGTTGAGGCTGATGCCTGGGGGATTGTCGTTTCTCCAGGAGTCTGGTTTGGAGCTTTGGGTGTTGAAGATGGATTGCTCATAAGTAACCGTTGGTAAATCTCAAATGCTATGTGAACTATAACTTAGCGGGTGTCTGAAAAAAATCGTTTTGGGTTACCCTACTGGACCGACACAGCTAAAATGGTAGTCTAGAAAGCTGAGGGAGCTGAGGGAGCTGAGGGAGCTGAGGGAGATACGGAAAAATCTATATCTACTCATCACTCATTACTCATTACTCATTACTCTCGAGAAACTAGGAGGCAGGAGGCAGGAGGCAGGAGGCAGGAGGCGAGGGAGGAGGAAGGAGGTTCCAAGGAGGTAGGAGATTGTTTCTCCCATTCAATTGGGGGCGCGAAGCGCTCCTGGGGAGCTCTTGAGAAACTAGAATCACACATTTAGGGCTGAATCCCTTGATATGACTAGTTTCTCACTTCTTTTTCGGCGATTCATCAATGCAAGAATTTTGTTTGCGTAGCATGGTGAGCAAAGCGTTAGCGCAGCGGGACGGAGTCCGGCAAATTTTGAATTTTGAATTCGCCGTTAGGCGCTCATTACTCATTACTTCGTATTCCACATTTTTAGGTGTGTCAGTCCACTACTGGTGCGACACACCTAAAATGAGAGAATAGATGTAGTGCGAGCGTCTCGCTCGCTAGAGGTAAAAAGCGAGCAAGATGCTCGCACTACCAAAAATCTAAACTACCATTTTAGGTGTGTTACGCCACTACAAGATAAGCGATCGCTAAACAACTTTCAGTTGAAGATTCATATTTATGGCGTTTCCAAGTATTCCTCTTTAATTTCTGGTGCTTCTGCGGGCAGAGAAAAGAGTAAACTGAAATCATCCTGACGTTGGTTTAAGGGTTCTTCCGTTAGCTTCCACAAGGTTTCGTAGAAGAAAAAAGACACACCAGCAAATCCTCGACTGCGTACTGCTCCCACTTGCTGCCTAATTTGTGAGCTGGAAACAAACTTGTTTTTGAGACCAGTTAAAATGCCCACGCTCACAGGAATACGACTGTGTGCTACTTGCAGTTCGGGTTTCTCCAATTCTGAGATAAAGCTCTTAAAGCTGTCTCGATAAATCTGTACAATCAGCTCATCTACTAAGCCCAGCTGTTCCCAATTTGCCCAATCAGCGAGAAAGAATTGGTAGGAGAAACGCTGGGGATTAGGAGATATGGAAATGATAACCTCTTCTCTGCGGTCTTTAACTGCTCCTACCAGCTGCTTGAGGAAATCAGTGATTTTGTTAGCTCGCCAGCTGATCCATTCCGGATCTTTTGAGTCATTAGGGGGCAATTTTCCTTGGTGTTCTTGTTGATATAACTCAACAGTGAAGTCATCGTAACCTAAATCCGATGGCAAGCCGAAATGGTCATCTAATTGGATACCATCAACATCATAGTTGCTGACAATCTCAAGCACTAAATCTTGAATAAACTGCTGCACCTCTGGCTTAAAGGGGTTGAGCCAGACACGCTCATGGCTACCTTCTGGCTTAGTCTTGACTCCTTCTGCATTTTGAGTGAGCCAATCAGGGTGGCGTTTCGCTAATTCAGAATCCGAGGGGGCCATGAAACCAAATTCAAACCAAGGAATGACTCTCAGACCTTGTTGATGTCCCACTTCAACAATTTCTTGGAGGACATCTCGCCCCTTTAATCCCAATTCTGGCTCAAAAGGTTCTTCTAAGGGGGTGGCAATCCTAGCTAATTCACCAATCGCGCTTTCGGCAATCTTACTGGGATAGAGGGTATAACCCCAGTTCCAAACAGTAGGATAAACAGTGTTAAAGTTTAACTGTTTCAGGAGTTGTAGAGCAGTAGTTGTGTTCTGGGAAGAAAAAAGCACATCACTATCAATATTCGTCAACCAGACTCCCCTTAACTCGGTGTTATTCGATGGGGAAATCTTTCCATGTGCTATATCCTGAGTCGGTACTGACCTAGAGCCACTCCTAATTTGTTGCTGTGGCAATTGTTCGATGTAAGATTGCCTCCCATGGTCTGGAAGATGATTAAACCGCGCTTGAGGATAAGCAGTGGCTGGTTTCCACACTGCTATGGTTATGCCCAAGACAAATAAGAAAATTAACCCAGTTGGACGCCCAAAACTGTGCTTTAGGGAAAAACTTACTTTCATTACCTGATGGTGAAAAATTTTTTTCATCGGGACTGCCTTCCTCCCTTGGGAGGACATAGGATGGTTTGGCCTTCTGCCTTTTTGCACTAGCTCATGCACCCAGATTGTGGCTAAGCTTTGGAGGAATCTTTTCATAGATGATGATTTATAGAAATAACTAACAAACACGATCAATGTCATAGGACATAGATAGTTTCTCAGTCCAGATAAAGTCTAAAGTAGCTTGAGTCCGGATTTTGATTCAACAACTCCACTAATTCAGGTAGCTCAGTAAAAATACTGATATAAGTCCCCAGTTCGCCCTACCTAGCGCTAAACTCTCTTCCTCAGCTAGTTTCAGGCAACTAACGAAGCAGCTTAACCCTATCTCACAGGGACAGTTGTTGATATTTCATGACATTTATTAAGTGATCCTGCCAAACCATAAATTCCGTATTCTGACTGATTGTACAGTTGCAGAGTGTTGCGATATGGTTGACTCTGTTCTCTATGAACAAAGTTTCAGTGTGCTACTTTCTATACTCTTGCTGAAACAACTGCCGCGTTACGGACAATAATATACAGTATGCTAAGTTCTCGGTTAGTGTACCTCAGTAAAACTACTGGATACTTCATTTCACCAGAGTATTACCATTCATCATCAGCCGCGAGCTCTTTTAAGCACTAGTTGCATATTTAGGCTCATGTGTCAATATATTTAAGTTTTATTACAAGTATACAGATTTTTGGACACCTAGGCTGTGGTTTTCCATTAACTAGCGTCGGGCAATCTTCAGCTCTGACAAAATCTCAGTCAACTATCAACTGAAAAATTAAAATATAATTTCATTTTGTGTGTTCCCAGAAGATATAGTGCTAATTTATGTGTTCCTATGATTCAACACAATGACCCAGAACATGTGGCCGCGAGCAACCAAGAGTCCCTTGAAAGACTGCTCAGAGCAATCACTTTGTCTGAGGGTCAGTTCTCACTAATCTTAGTGTGCAGTAGCCGTCTGCCCTTACGACGGAAAATACTGAAACAACTAATAGAGAAATCCTCAGTACCAATCCAGGAAATAACCCTCCATCCATCGGTCAACACTCTTTTCACAACTATAGCAACAGCAGTTGAGGACTCATCTCCTCTAGCCTTAATCGTCTCTGGTTTAGAATCGGTTGTTGCCATTGATGAGGTATTAAGTTCGACGAACCTAGTGCGGGATGAGTTTCGCAAGCAATTTCCCTTCCCTCTAGTGTTGTTGATCAATGACGAGATTTTACAGAAGCTAATCCGGCTAGCACCTGATTTTAAGAGTTGGTCAGCAAATCCGATTCGATTTCAATTCCTAGAGAATCATCATGGTCCTGAGTGTAGAGCGATCACAGCTTAAGGGAACTCCAAGAAATAAATCATCCCAATTTTGGACTTGTCTTACTCCCTCAGCTTCCTCAGCTCCCTCAGCTTCCTCAGCTCCCTCAGCTCCCTCAGCTTCCTCAGCTCCCTCAGCTCCCTCAGCTCCCTCAGCTTCCTCAGCTCCCTCAGCTCCCTCAGCTCCCTCAGCTCCTCCAACGATGGGACGTTTTTTTATTTGAAAGTCCCTAATCTCAAGGGGTGTAGGGAATTTTTGACGAAGGTGCAAGGATTTTAAGCCCATTGATGCAACTTCCTAGCACTTTTGAAGGCCAAAAATTACTCAAGCACTGCCTCGTATAGCTGACCTACTAGTGCCGCTGCGCGGAATTAAAAATTAAGAATTAAGAATTAAGAATGCTTATAGAGTAAGGATTCTATCGATCTCAAACTGGTTACCTATTTCCATGCCCGCTGCACTAGTGCAGCAAGCCCTAATTATTCATTATTAATTACTCTTGCTGCACCTCATCTAAATGAGAAAGGCAATATTTGACTTACAACTAAAAGTAGATTAAATATTATTTTGAGTACTATATACTACTGGGAATTATTAACAATGTCAGGTTATGCCGGATGAATCCTCGGTTTATTCTCTCATTGCTTGTCAGTTCCCTCCTGTTGAAAGTTACTTCTCTACCGGTCAATGGTCAAATTGTTCCTGATCTTACTTTGCCTAACCCATCGGATGTAAGACTCAATGGCAATACCTTCGAGATTAATGGTGGAACAACTGCCGGAGCCAATCTTTTCCACAGCTTCAGTGTGTTTTCGGTATCCACAGACACCGAAGCTTTCTTCAACAATTCCCTAACCATAGACAATATTATTAACCGCGTCACCGGGGGAGAAATTTCCAACATTGATGGGTTGATTCGTGCCAACGGGAGAGCTAACCTGTTTCTCATTAATCCCAATGGGATAATATTCGGCAACAACGCTAGTTTGGATATTGGCGGTTCATTTTTCGGTAGTAGTGCCGAGAGTATCCACTTTGCCGATAGCAGCATCTTCAGTGCCACTGAACCGACAGCAACACCTCTATTAACGATTAGTACCCCCATCGGCTTGCAGTTAGGTCAAAATCCAGGAGCAATTAGGGTAAGTGGTGCGGGTCACCGTCTTGTGGCTCCCAATATATTCTTACCAATTAATCGAGGTTTCAACAATTCTGGTTTGCAGGTAAAACCCGGAAATACCTTAGCTTTAGTTGGAGGTGATCTAACCTTAGAAGGCGGTATCTTAACCGCAGAAGGAGGACGAATTGAGCTAGGTAGTGTTAGCCAAGGTTTAGTCAGCCTTACCCCTCCCTCGGTCACAATGGATAGGTGGACTTTGGGATATGAAAGTGTACAAAACTTTGAAGATATTCAGTTACTATCCCAAGCCTTAGTAGATGCGAGTGGTATCAGTAGTGGTTCGATACAGGTACAAGGACAAAACATCCAACTACGTGATGGTTCAATCATTTTCATTCAAAATCAAGGATTGCAACCAGCGGGAAGCATCAATGTTCATGCCTCAGAATTGCTAGAAATGAGTGGAACCACCCCCAACGGGCAAATTTCTAGCAGTTTGCAAAGTGAAGTTGTAGGATTTGGTCAAGGTGGGGACATTGAGGTATCAACTCAGCGGTTACTAATTCAGGATGGGGGATTAATTGTTACTAGAGTTTTCAGTAATGCTCCTGGAGGCAGTATAGAGGTAAACGCTTCGGAGTCTGCCCAATTTATTGGTTTTGCTAATGCCGGTACTCGTGTGGTTTCCAGCGGCATTGGTGCTACTACTTTAAGTGCTGGAGATGCAGGAAATGTGACAGTTTCCACAGGAAAATTGACTTTGCTGGATGGAGCAAATATCTCCTCTTCAACCTTTGGTACTGGTTCTGGGGGAGATGTAACTGTAAACGCCTCTGAATCAGTAGAGCTGATCGGTATCATACCAAACCTGCTGCAACCAAGCATTTTATCTGCAACAACCCTCAATCAAGGAGATGCTGGTAGCTTAACGATCAATACATCAAGATTGGTAGTTCGGGATGGAGGAAGGATTGATTCCTCCACTCTAGCAACTGGTTCAGCTGGACGTATTCACATCAATGCTTTGGAGTCGGTAGAAGTTAGCGGCACAGTACCAGGTGCTCTCAATCCCTCTGTAGTTATCTCCTCTGCTAATATTGTCGATCCCATTCTTCAACAATTATTTAGACTACCTCCGGTACCGACGGGAAGCTCTGGAAATGTGACGATTAAAACAGGAATATTGAAGGTTACAGATGGCGGTTTAGTCAGTGTTCGGCACGATGGGACAGGTAATGCTGGAATATTGCAAGTTAATGCTAACTCAATTTTTCTAGACACAGGAGCGATCGCTGCTAGTAGTTTATTAGGTAAAGGGGGAGATATCGAGTTGCAAGTAGGAGAATCTTTAATCCTACGTAACCAAAGCGAAATTTCTACCAGAGCAGGTACTCAAAATACTGGTAGGGGAGATGGCGGTAATATCAGCATTGATACACCTGTATTAGCTCTCCTAGAACAGAGTAATATCAATGCCAATGCTTTTAAGGGTAACGGAGGCAAGATCCAAATCATTATTCAAGGGTTATTTGTTTCTCCTGATAGTTTTATAATTGCTAGTTCTGAGCTAGGAATTGATGGAGAAGTAATTATCAGCAATCCTGATGTTGACCCCAGTTCTGGGTTAGTAGACTTACCCACTAAATTAATTGACTCTAGCAACCAAATTATTGCCGGTTGTCCTGCGGATCTGGGAAATGTATTTGTGATTACAGGACAAGGTGGTTTACCAGCTAATCCTACTCAACCTCTGCAAAATCAATTAGCTTGGCAAGATTGGCGGTTTCTTTCCAACCCAGGAAATGGTCCTCCCCCTATAGTTGGAAGGGAAAGTCTAACCACGATACAACAAAAGCATTCTCCCTCGGAAGTCGCCAATCACCAACCCTCCCTAATTGAGGCAACAGGCTGGATTGTTAATCCGTCAGGTCGAGTGGAGTTAGTGGCTCAGATACCTGATTACTCTACCAATAATTCTTGGTATCAAGCTGCTCAATGCGGGAAATTGTAAGCTTGCCAAGCCAGTAGGGTCTATCACCGAATGGCACGCTTGTTAAGCCGAAAAGCTTTCGGTGAAGAAGGGTGTGGGGAGAGGCTGACAAGGGTAGGTTTTTTACTTTCGGGTTGGGACAAGACAAGGAGGACAAGGAAGACAAGGAGGACAAGGAGGACAAGGAGGACAAGGAGACAAGGAAGGAAAACCGTACAAATTTCTGTCCGGTTCGCCAAAATCATCGATGCTGAAAAGCCCAGTTTTTCGTCAAAAATCCTCAGCTCCCTCAGCTCCCTCAGCTCCCTCAGCTCCCCACCCTTTGTTTCGCTCACCCCTTGTCACCCTTTGAGGTGCGTATCGCTGTGGACAGCTCCAAAAAAGATAAGAAACATCTATATAGATTATCAAGTTTGCAGAAGTAAAGCTATTGTCACAAAACTTTTTATTACGTTATATTTGTTTACAAGAAGACACACAACCAGAACTTAACCATGTTTGCACCAATCGTTACTACCGCTAGTCGCTTAATTGGTAAAAAAGAGTTCAACCAACTCAGAGGTAAAATGATCGGTCTCCACTGCCAAGCCATCACCAAGTTCTGCAACGCTGTTGGTATTGACAGTAAAGAGCGTCAAAAATTAATCAAACTCGCCAAGTCTAATGGCAAAGTGCTAGGTCTCCTCGCCTAGGATGTGATCGCTGAAGGGGTGACTAACAAGACTCAAAAGGAGACTGGGTGTAGTACCTTGGCAAGGTTCAAACTAAGGGTCAAATTCTTTGGATATACAAGCAAAAGATTTACCCGCAACTTTAAGCTTGCCAATCCAGTAGGGCGTAGGTAAAATCATTTCACTTCATCAATGACGAAGCCTCAACAGGCTCCTCAAGCAGTACTATTCCATCCCCAAGCTGCCAAATTTCTACCGACAATAGCATTATGCTACTGTAAATACTTACGCTCACCCTACACACCAGATTCTCTCTACTTTACAGTTCCCTTGTCACCTCTTAGGATATCTGAGTTTTTACCAATCCCTTGACACCCTTGTAGTGTCAATGTAGTATAAACATGTAACTAACAAAGGGTTCAACCTGTCATCTTATTGATTGGTTTAACTAAAGATGGGCAACTAGAAATGTGTCCCTAATCTTTTCCCCTCTTTCTTATTTATTAAGGAGGTATCAGAATGGTACACGTTCGTTTTGAAGGACGTTCCTATGATATTCCAGAAACTCAACTAGGTGTTGCTACAGGAATGAGCGATAGTTCAGTCAAAGAGAGGGTGGCACAGCATTTTGACTTAAGTCGCGATCGCTTAGCATCTTATGTCGTTGATCGGCGTCCCAGCGGTGATTTAATTATCCGTCCAGAGGCTGTCTACGGTTAAACAAAAATTTTTATCCCGCGCCCTTACCTGTAAAGCGTACATACATTTCGCCTACTAAGCGAGAGGTTGTGGGTTCGAGTCCCGCCAGCTGCTCTAAATGCAGCTGTAGCTCAACTGGATAGAGCACTAATATGACCAAGCTTTACTAACTTGCGCGGGTATACAATAGTACTCTGTGTCTGAATCGACGGGTTGAGATAGACGCGGGGACACGGAGACACGGAGACACGGAGACGCGGAGAGTGAGTTTATCCATCATTTGTTGATTGAGAGAGTGATAGACCTCTTGCGTAAGTCCCCGAAAGGGCGTAGCATTGGCGGACAAAAACCTTGGTTTTATCGGCAATCTGCCAGCGCCAATGCTACGCCCCTACAGCCAATCATCGAATGGGTGCAAGATGTCTATTCTTTTACCGGACACCTTTAAATTCACCGTTACATTCTTCCAAGAAAACATTATAAAGTTGCATTAACTCTTTCAACTTTGCCGAGATGCTGTCGAATTCAAACTCGTCAATCTGTCTTAGGGGCATAATTTTTGAGCTAGTACTGCTGAGGAATGCTCCCTCATAGTTGGATAAATCTTGGGGCATAATATCCTGCTCAACAACCTCATAACTATTTTCCTGGGCTACATCAATAATTGTTTGATAGGTGACCCCTTCCAATATTTTATTGAGTGGTGGCGTATACAGTGTCTGTTCCTTAATACAGAAAAAATTAGTGCGAGAGCCTTCGCAAATAAAACCATCATTATCCACAAATAAGCAGTCGTAACAACCCTCTTGCTTGGCTTTACTGTAATAATGATAACTAGGGAGCATATTTAAGCTTTTGCTGTTGGGCTTCCAGCGCTCGTAATTGAAACAGATAGCTTTTGCGCCTTTTTTGTAAAGTTTGCGGTCGGGATATAGTGGAGCCAAAGGGATAATATAAAGACTGCAATCCTCCGGTTGTTTGCTCCCAATCAGCATGATTTTCAGGTTGCAGGAGTCAGTCTCCAGATTATTGACTAGAGCTTGAATCCAGGTAGATAATTGTTCAGTAGTGAAAGGGTGTTCCAGTTCAATTTCTTGAGCTGATTGTAACAGCCTCTGGACATGTTGGGTTAAAAAGTATAATATGCCTTTCCTCAGCTTCATACTTTCGTAGACGCCAAAACCGTAAGCATACTCGATATTACTTAACGGAATAACCGCTGCGGAAGCTGGCTTGATTTGACCATTATGAGAAAAAACATTCATACTAATTTAATAAGTTGCTTTGTTGGCTAAATTCAAAAACTTGGTCACCTCGGACTGGAACAGCAGTTTTATGGTTCCAGTAGGGCCATTGCGATGTTTGACAATTATGACCTCAGCGACATCCCGGTCTGGAGAATCAGGATTATAGTAAGAGTCTCTGTATAGCATCATAATTAAATCACTATCCTGTTCAATACTGCCACTCTCCCGCAAATCCGACATCATCGGTCGCTTGTTAGTACGAGTTTCCACCCCTCGACTCAGCTGAGAAAGGGCAATAATCGGAACATTAAGTTCTCTAGCTAATCCTTTAAGACTTCTAGTAATCCGAGATAATTCTTGCACTCGGTTTTCTGTACTAGTTCCTTCCATCAATTGCAAATAATCAATTAAAACTAGACCTAATTTGCTCCCTTGTGCTGCCTGAAGACGACGGGTTTGAGCCCGTATTTGCATCACCGTCTGATTAGCAGTATCGTCAATAAAAATCGGCAATGCTGATAAGGTTCCCAAAGCGTGGCTCAAAGGCCCCCACTGATTTTGACTAATGCGTCCTGTTCGCAGATAGTTACTTTCAATGCCTGCTTCACTAGCAAAGAGTCGCTGCACTAGTTGCTCTTTTGACATTTCCAAGCTAAAAATTGCTACAGGTAAACTTTCAGCAATATTGCGAGCAATCCCTAAAGCAAAACTGGTTTTACCCATTGCTGGTCTACCGGCAACTATAATTAGATCCGAACGCTGAAAACCACCAGTTAAGGCATCTAGGTCATAGAAATTAGAAGGAAGACCAGGTAAAGCCACCCCTTCATGACGGGTTTCTATTTCCTGGAAAGTCTGGCTCAGAGTTTCTGAAATTGCTACCAAGCCCTGTTGTGGACGAGACTGGGTAAGGCTGAAGATTTTTTGTTCTGCTTGGTCGAGGACTTGTTCCAATTCAGTCGATGTCTCATAGCCCAGCTGTACAATCTCATTACCTGCCTTAATCAATTGGCACAGTAAGTATCCGGAGACGGCAAACCCCAAGGGGCTATAACCAAATCTGCTTAGAACCGAAGTTAATTCCCTTAACAAGAGTGTTAATTAAAAAGCTCTATAAGGCAGGAACCAAAACAATCACAAGAGAGTTCCTCAACCTGTTAACTCCCCAGGGAATAGCTATTTGGTTTATGGATGATGGTTCCAAGTCCTACAAAAAAAGAGAGGGCAAGGTTTGTTCTATGACTCTTAACCTCAATACTTATATCTCCAAGGAAGAGAATGAGACCATTGTTGCTTATTTTCAGCAGGTGTGGGGCTTTAAGTGGGGTCTGAGTAAAGACAAGACCAATTACCGTCTCAGAATGGGAACTAAGGAAGGTAAAAGATTTATCTCTTTTATTAGTCCTTATATCCATGAAAGTATGCTCTACAAAGTACAAACCTCCCTAAACGTCATGGCCACCACCTAAAGCCTACTTCGGCTAAGGTGAAGGTATAGTCCAGAGAGTGGGGAAACTCACACAAATCTGAAGCGCTAGGTCGCCGGTTCGAATCCGGCCAGTCCCGTCCCAATACTGCTCGGTTAGTAAGGTTCAATCCCTGTTGATCCCCCCTAACCCCCCTTAGCAAGGGGGGAACAAGAGCCCCCCTTTTTCAAGGGGGGTTGGGGGGATCAATTCTTAACAGAGCAGTATTGAGTCCCGTCCGTTATTCACAAATTGATAAAAAACAAAGA
>JAAHHL010000030.1 GCA_010672185.1 Caldora sp. SIO3E6
GCTTAGGAATGCGTCCTTGGATCTGCGTTGCTTACAGTGCTCCTGTTGCAGCAGCTACTTCCGTATTCTTAATCTACCCTCTAGGTCAAGGTAGCTTCTCCGACGGAATGCCTTTGGGAATCAGCGGAACCTTCAACTTCATGTTCGTGTTCCAAGCAGAGCACAACATCCTAATGCACCCCTTCCACATGTTGGGAGTAGCAGGTGTATTCGGTGGTTCTCTGTTCAGCGCAATGCACGGTTCTTTGGTAACCTCCTCCTTGGTCCGGGAGACCACCGAGAGCGAATCCCAGAACTACGGCTACAAGTTCGGACAAGAGGAAGAGACCTACAACATCGTTGCAGCTCATGGCTACTTCGGTCGTTTGATCTTCCAATATGCTTCCTTCAACAACAGCCGTTCCTTGCACTTCTTCTTGGGTGCATGGCCAGTAATTGGAATCTGGTTCACCGCTTTAGGAATCAGCACCATGGCGTTCAACCTCAACGGTTTCAACTTCAACCAGAGCGTAATCGACTCACAAGGACGAGTAGTAGGAACCTGGGCAGATGTGCTCAACCGCGCCAACTTAGGATTTGAAGTAATGCACGAGCGTAACGCTCACAACTTCCCCTTAGACTTGGCAGCAGGTGAAGCAGCTCCCGTAGCGCTACAAGCTCCTGCTATCAATGGTTAATCTTTAAGTCACCGGTTCTTAGGAACCTCTCTAGAAAGTTAATAGCACCCTCCTATACGGGGGGTGTTTTTTTTTATTGATTATCCCTCAGTTTCTCATCTTCTTTTTAGCTAGGGAGACTCTTCTGCCTTCTGCCTCCTGCCTCCTGCCTTCTGCCTTCTAATGCTCATTATCAGAACCTAAAAACTGAGATTTTATTTCCTCCAACTCCAAATCAATTTGACTTGGGGATTTTGCTCGATTGGCAGAGGAACCTGTAGTCGATTTTTGACTAGGTTTTTGAGGAGTAGGAGTCCCCAGAAATTCCGACCGCAATTCGGTTAATTCTTGGTCAATTTTGCTGCTATATTGTTTAGCAATAGGCTGAGGTTTAACTGATTTTACCGGTTTGACTGGTTGTGGAGGTTTTTTGGTTAATCTGGCAGGCATCTGAGCCTGTAAATCGGACATTACCTCAGCAGCGGATTGATAGCGCTGGTTGATAGGGCTAGCAATCATCTTATCCAAAATGCCACCGAGGGCATCACTAACTGGATGACTCAAAACATCCCGCCACACCCAAACTCCCTCACCAGCATCAAATAAGTCAAAGGGATGCATCTGAGTTAGCAAATGGATACAGGTGACACCAAGACTATACAAGTCACTGGCAAAAACTGCTCTACCGATCGCTTGCTCTGGTGATGCATAGCCAGCTGAGCCGATGACGGTTCCGGTTCTGGCTAAAGCAGTCCCTGTAGCGAGTTTCGATGCCCCAAAGTCCACCAAAACCAGATGCCCTTTTACACCCCCTTTCCCTAGCTGATTAAGGTTACGGCTAATAATATTTTCTGGCTTGATATCCCGGTGAATGACTTGATGCTGATGTACAAATTGCAGCACTGGTAGTAAATCATGGAGTATTGCCCGGATTTGTGCTTCATCGAAAGTACCCTGAGTTGCCAATGCTTGGGCTAAATTTTCCCCCTCAATAAACTCTTGCACTAAATACTGTTGCCCCTCTTGGGAAAAATATGCCAGCAACTCAGGAATCTGAGCATGTTTACCCAACTCATCGAGTCTGATGGCTTCTTGGTTAAACAATTCTGCTGCCTTTTGCAGGTTCTTCTTGCCCTGAGTTTGGGGTAAAAACTGCTTAATCACGCAGTATGGGTGGGAAGGTTTATCTTCATCGACGGCTAGGAAAGTTTTGCCAAAGCCACCTTGCCCTAGGGATTTCATCCCACGGTAACGATCCCTGAGTAATAGTTTTGTCCCACAACTGAGGCAAAAATTTGTCCCATCGGGATTTTGGGGAGACGGACAACTCGGATTAAGGCAGTAGCTCATGACGAAGGTAAGTGATCGCACTTTGATCTGCTTTGAAAAACTGATATAACGCGACATAACTAGCACGTTAACGTTTACTTCCTGCTTCCTCCAGTACACTGGGTTGCGTGAGAGGTCGGCCTTACNGTCCACTTAAAGTGGACTGAAGATGTTTGAGCCGATTGATATGAGTCATCTAAAGATGACTTGAGCTATTAGCCGGTCGTTTAAACGACCGGTGGGGAAAGGATTTCACGTTAAGTTGACACCAATGACCGACGTGCGCCCTCAATCTTTCTATGGATAAAAACTTCTCCGCGTCTGGAGCGTCTACCTCAACCTGTCAATTCAAATTTGACATAGTACTAGACTTCCCAAGTCACTTCAATATCTAAGGGAGTGCAGTAAGAGCGAATCATACTCAAAAAATCTGGTGTAGCTTCACCAAAAAGGTGAATCCGCTTTTGATGATGGGGATAGGACTGTCCGTAAATTAAGACTTGTCCCACAGCAAATTTCCAACTTTTGATAGATTTAACTTCGATTAGTTCCCGCTCTGTTAATAGATCAATATTCCCAGCTAAAGTCGATACCTCTCGCTTAACTTTACCTAGGGCTTTTGCTAACCGCTTTTGTACTGATTTTTCTGTTAACCGAACTCTATGCCCTGAATTGAGGTACTCCCAATATTTGAACGCCAACTCGTCAATGGCAAATGTTCCGCCGTTCTTGCCACGTTTCGAGTAAGCAATTTCACCCCAAAATTGACTTTGTAAGGACTTAACTAGTAGTTGAGTTTGCTGTTGTCGGAGCCAGGGGGAGGGGGCTCTACTTTTCGCGCTGCCTGAGACTCGCCACATATCAGTAAGACTAATTAAACCATTTCTGCGCCGTACCTGAGAACCTGGAATATTACGGGATTGCAGTGCCGGATCTAAAGGATTCCACTCAAACAGCTCCAACTGCTGGAATTCTTCAGTATGCTTTGATTTGCTGGTTGATTTTACAGATAATCTCGGTGCTGGCGCTGTTGTATTAATCATTAAGAAAATATGGCAAATGCGGAGCTCCCCCTGGTCTTTAAGGCTCAGAGTAGATAGAGAGTTCTACTTACTAGCTACTAAGGACAGCAGGGGGCAAACTTATGAGTATCTATTATTGCTTATTTTTGCCGACAATTTTAACCAGTTTTTAACAATGGCCAGCTCAGTGCTGGGCTAAGCAGCATTATTGAGATATATCGAAGATTAACAGATTGTCCCAGGCATCACTCACAATCTCGCTAAGCCAGCGTCTTTGTGAGTAATCCAGTAAACTATCGTCCGCTAGCACTTCAGCGGTTAAATCTTCTAGAGACTGTCCCTGTTGACGGGCAATCTGAACGACTCCCGCGATCGCGGCTGCTACTATTTCTTCATTGACAGGTTTTTGACGTAGGTTCACAATTTCTTGAGGGTTAGCTGGGATGGGATAATTCATGGCTAGTTAACAATGGCACCCGTAACTTAGAGTAAAATGAGAAAATTGTAAAGTTATGTTGCATAGATTAAATTAAATCTGTATCAGGAAGTCTAACTTATTTTCCGCCCCATGACCTCAGTATTAATCACTGAATGAGACTACAAAGATGAAAGAACTTCTCTACGTAGAAATCCCTACTCCAGATACAAATGCTGTCTGCACCTGGTTACAACAGGAGTGGAAGCAGGTGCTGGGGGAAAAGATTATCACCCCTGACGGTATCCGCCTAAAATTTGAGCCTGCCAATAGCAGGCATCAAAACTCTACAGTAGATACCGCATTGATTCCGGAAATTTCGATTTTTGTTTGGTCAGTGCAGCGAACAACATACCTCAAAGCCTTTCGTTGGGCAAGCAGAGCCATCACTGGTGAGAGTAAAATTCTGCAACAGCTCGAAGCTAATCTGCACAATCAATTTCCTGAGCAATATCCCGAACCACCTGTCATTGATTTGTCTGAGCAATCGATTTTTGAGGCATTAGCTCCCTACTACCCCCAAACGGTCCATTTCTTTCAAAAAATGCCCAATGGGGAATATGATCTCAATCGTGTCTACTGGTGGGAAAAGCGTTGGCGTGAAGGTGTTCGCAATCCCCAACAACCCAAGCAAGTGGTGTTTGATGCCAGAATGAAGCCACCAGTCACCAGTCAACAGTCAACAACCAACAGTCAACAACCAACAAACAACAAACAACAAACAACAAACAACAAACAACAAACTTATGATCTAATTTACATCGGTGGTGCTCTGGGTGTACTCCAAGCAGCAGTAATGGCTAAATTAGGTTACCGGGTGCTAGTGATTGAGCGGCTACCCTTTGGGCGAATGAACCGGGAGTGGAATATTTCTAGGGATGAGTTCCAAAGCTTAATTGATTTGGGGTTATTTACCCCAGCTGAGTTTGAAAGCATCATTGCTCAAGAATATATCGATGGGTTCAATAAATTCTTTGATGGCAATAATCCTTCTCACCTCAAAGCAGCAATTCTGCATACCCCCACTGTACTCAATATCGCTTTGGATTCTGAGAAATTGTTACAACTGTGTGGCGACAAGCTCAAGAGTGCTGGTGGAGAAATCTGGGATGAGACAGAATTTATCAAAGTAGATGTGGAACCGGAGCAAGTGGTGGTTAGCTTGCAGCACCTGCCAACCCAATCAAACCGACAAGTGAGTGGGCGTCTGTTGGTAGATGCGATGGGTAGCGCCTCACCCATTGCTTTACAGCTCAATGGAGTTCGCGCTTTTGATAGTGTTTGCCCGACAGTGGGAGCTGTAATTGCTCAGGGATTTGAGCCTGGGGTTTGGGATACTAATTATGGGGATGTGCTCAATAGTCACGGAGATATTTCCCGGGGACGGCAGCTGATTTGGGAATTGTTCCCTGGTGCTGATGGGGAATTGACTATCTATTTATTCCATTATCACGAGGTGAATTCTCAGAATCCTGGCTCTTTATTAGAAATGTATGAAGATTTTTTTAGCATTTTGCCAGAGTATCGCCGTTGCGATTTGGAAAAGTTGGAGTGGAAAAAACCGACCTTTGGTTATATTCCAGGACATTTTAGTGTGGGAAGTAGCGATCGCACTGTAGCATTTGATCGATTAGTTGCTATGGGTGATGCGGCTTCACTCCAGTCTCCCCTAGTCTTCACTGGTTTTGGTTCCTTCGTTCGCAACCTCTATCGCATAACTGACTTACTGGATACCGCTTTGCAACATAACCTGCTCCAGGCTAAGGATTTAAACCAAATTCGCACCTACCAGAGCAATGTTGCTGTTACCTGGTTATTTTCCAAGGGTATGATGGTGCCGACTGGTCATCACTTACCACCTCAGCGGATCAATGCGATGCTGAATACCTTTTTTGGGCTATTGGCGGATGAACCACCGATAGTAGCAGACACTTTTATTAAAGACCGCACTGACTGGTTAACTTTCAATATACTAGCTCTGAAAGCCGCTAGGAGAAATCCAGCTCTTATACCCTGGATTTGGGAAATGGCTGGTGCCAAAGATTTCTTGCGTTGGCTAGGCAGTTATTTCGGTTTTACTATTAATGCTCTGATTAGCTGGTTATTCAAGGGCTGGTTTCCTGGTTTCGTCAGAAGTATACAGCCGTGGGTTGAACAGCGCTATCCTAATCTCTGGCTATGGCTGTTGGTTCAAAGCTATGCTCTGACTGCTGGGATGGGTTGTCCTGAGAAAGTCAAAACAATTCAAAATTAAAAATTATCAATTCAAAATTAAAGACAATAAGGCTACCCCAAAAAATTATTCAGTAAGCCCTAAATAGAATTTGCTCCAATCCTAAATAGGGCTTACTGAATAAAGTTAAAAGCTATAAGGCTTCAAATTGTTTCCCGTTCTGAAGTTTCTAAAATAGACCCAAGGTCAAAGACTTGTCGATTGGTAAAGCAGCACCAATACCCAGCCAGAGGGTAACTAGAGTACCAAAGAGGAATACCGCAGTTGCCACTGGACGACGGAACGGGTTTTGGAACTTATTTACGCTCTCGATAAAGGGAACGAGAATCAAACCCAGAGGAATTGAACCCATCATAGCTATACCCAACAATTTGTTAGGTACAGTACGTAGAATTTGGAAGGAGGGATACAAATACCATTCCGGGAGGATTTCTAGGGGAGTAGCAAAGGGGTCTGATGGTTCCCCTACCATTGCTGGATCTAGCACCGCCAGACCAACACATAGAGCAATGGTTCCCATAATCACAATCGGGAAGACATAGAGGAGGTCATTAGGCCAAGCAGGCTCACCATAGTAGTTGTGACCCATGCCTTTGGCCAGTTTCGCACGTAGAGCTGGATCTGCAAGATCCGGTTTTTTAAGAGTTGACATCTTTAAGATTGTTCTCCTTGATTAACAAAGATCAGCAAGTCTGGGCAGAGTTTTGAGGAAATGTTAGCTTTTTTTAGCTTACCTAAACTCATCTGTTAAGACCAACAAGAACCATAAGTTCATCAAGTTATGTGCTCATTGCTCCCACAGCCTGCTGATGAAGGTGCGCCAAAGACGCTACTTACAACGGACCAGAAATACCCTGTTTGCGAATCATCAGGAAGTGTAGCAACATGAAGACTGCAATGAACCAAGGTAGAACAAAGGTGTGCAAGCTGTAGTAGCGAGTTAGGGTACCTTGTCCAACGCTAGTGCCACCACGCATCAGTTCCACAATGGAAGAACCAACAACGGGAATTGCTTCGGGAACCCCAGAAACAATTTTGACAGCCCAGTAACCTACTTGGTCCCAAGGAAGTGAATAGCCAGTCACACCAAAAGAAACGGTGATTACCGCTAGGATTACACCAGTTACCCAGGTGAGCTCCCGAGGCTTTTTGAAACCACCGGTAAGATATACCCGGAAGACATGCAAAATCATCATCAGCACCATCATACTGGCAGACCAGCGGTGGACGGAGCGGATAAGCCAGCCGAAGTTGACATCAGTCATGATGTATTGTACTGAAGCAAATGCTTCGGTAACTGTCGGCCTATAGTAAAAAGTCATGGCAAATCCAGTGGCGAACTGGATTACAAAACAAACGAGGGTAATCCCACCCAAGCAGTAGAAGATATTAACGTGGGGAGGTACATATTTGGAGCTAATGTCGTCGGCTAGCGCCTGAACCTCCAGACGCTCATCAAACCATTGATAAGCTTTTGATTCGGTTACTTGTTTAGTAAACATGAAGCCAGGATTCCTCAAAAGATATTGCTGTTAAAGCAGGTTGGATCTCGCTATAGCAAGATGCTTATCGGGAGATACTCATGAAATGAGGGTACAAGTGCTCAACAGCGCTGTTGTAGAAGTTACATCAATCTGAGCAAGGACACTGACCCACTTTGATGTCCCTTAGTAATTATATAAGAAATGTAACATAGCTTGGTGGTGCTAGAGGTGGTCATTGGTCATTGGTCATTAGTCATTGGTCGTTGGTACAAACAACAAAGGACAAACAACAAATAACAAACAACAATCAACTGTGAATCCTTGGTTCTGGATGAAGGTTGCTGAGTATCTCGCTTTCTCTAATTGCTAGCTCTTCTAATCGCTCATTAACTACATCTCGCTCGAAATAGGTATCAGCTAGTAGCCAATAAACTCCATAGTGACGGGCTTCAGAGGCCATCAAGCTACCATAAAATTTAGCTAACTCTTGATCTTGGCAGTGAGTGGCTAGTAATCCTAACCTTTCATGAGAGCGAGCCTCGATTAAACCACTGATAAGTAAAGAGTCCAACAGCCGCTCTGGTTCATTGTGGCGTACTTGGGCTTTCAAAGAGGCTCCGTAGGGGGGTGACGAGAGGGGAGCAAGGGGAATACCACGACGTTCAAGCCACTGGTTGACCAACTCGAAATGCTCTAGTTCCTCCCTAGCGATCGCTGTCAGCTGACGCACCAACTTGGTGTTGGATGGGTAGCGAAACATTAAATTCATCGCTACTCCCGCTGCTTTTCGCTCACAATGGGAATGGTCAAGTAAAATGACATCAAGGTGAGCAAGAGCTTGCTCGACCCAAGCCCAGCTAGTGGGACTTCTGAGGCTGTTAATCGAAGATAAGGTAGAATAAGACACTATTTTTGGGGCAATCAATTCGATTTCTTGGACATCGAAAAAATTTTGCTATCGTAAGATATACTTTTACTTCTCCTGGGTTGCAGCAATTAATGTGGTGCAAACTAGGAAAACTTAAAAATTATCTCAAAAATCTCGGAATTTCAGTTTTTGTAGTTGTATTAATGATTAATAGACATTTCCTATATTAGAGAATCTGACCCATGAATAGGAGGCATAATAGAAATAGTAGGTGTGGCTGATATCGAAACAAACACTACGTGAGCTAGCTAAATTCCAAGGGTGCTATCGGGTATTTGGAGCAACTGGATTTGGATAAGAACTAAACATGACCCACCGTCGTATAGTTATTGGTGACGTACATGGTCACTACGGCACCCTAATGACCTTATTAGAAGCGATCGCCCCGACTAGTGAAGATCGGGTTTATTTTCTTGGGGATTTAATTGACAGAGGACCTCAAAGTGCTCAGGTAGTAGACTTTGTCATGAAAAGCTCCCACCCCTGTCTCTTGGGTAACCATGAGCAAATGATACTAGATATCCTGGGTCAAGAAGAAGTCTATGGTCCAGCACTGCAAGCTTGGCTCTCTAGTGGTGGTTATACAACTATTAATAGTTATGGCGAGGATGGTGTACGTCAAGAACATATAGATTGGATGCGGACACTACCAGTCTATATGGATTTGGGAGACACTTGGTTAGTACATGCTGGTGTTCATCCTCGCATTGCTTTGGAGAAACAAACCTCTGAGCAATTTTGTTGGATTCGCAATGAGTTTCATAGTATCGAGAAACCTTACTTCCCCGATAAGTTGATCATTACAGGTCATACCATTACCTTTACCCTACCGGGAGTAAATCCTGGAGAAATTGCTCAGGGACGTGGCTGGCTAGATATCGATACCGGTGCTTACCATCCTAAAAGTGGCTGGATGACTGGCTTAGATATCACCAATTCCATAGTTTATCAAGTAAACACCTATGAACCTCTAATGCGCCAATTACCCCTTGAAGAAGTAGTGGTGACGGTAGAGCCTGCGAAGATCTCCCGAGCAAACAGAGTATCACCAGCGTCGTGAGCAATTGATGGCAAAAATAGGTAAGGGAACTGCCATCTTTCATAGTGCCCCAGCTGCTGTTATGCATAATGATGTCGAGTACAATTTTCGACAAGACAGTGACTTCTACTACCTGACGGGTTTCAATGAGCCAAAAGCCATAGCAGTGCTAGCACCTCATCACGAAGAGCACCGCTTTGTGCTGTTTGTTCGACCGAAGGAATGGGAGAAAGAAGTTTGGTCCGGTTATCGGACTGGTGTAGAAGCTGCCAAGGAAAAATATGGTGCAGATGAAGCTTATCCCATCGCAGAGTTAGATGAAAAGTTGCCTCAGTATTTAGAAAAGGCAGAACGTTTGTACTACCACATGGGACGCGATCGCAATTTCAACAATGTAGTTATTAAACATTGGCAACAGATAATGGCAGGTTATCCCAAGCGTGGTACCGGCCCAATGGCACTAGAATCGACAAATACCGTACTCCACCCTATGCGACAACTCAAAAGTCCAGGGGAGTTGGAGATGATGCGTCAAGCCATAGCCATCTCTGTAAAAGCTCACAACCATGCTAGGGAATTCGCTCAACCAGGAATTTATGAGTATCAGGTACAAGCAGAGATGGAATATATTTTCCGACAACATGGTGCTCTCGGACCAGCTTATCCTTCAATTGTTGCCTCCGGTGCCAATAGCTGCGTACTGCACTACATTGAGAATAATCGGCAGATGCAGGATCAAGACTTACTATTAATTGATGCTGGTTGTTCCTATGGATATTACAATGCGGATATTACTCGCACCTTCCCTGTAGGAGGCAATTTTACTCAGGAGCAAGAAATCCTGTATGAAATTGTTTTAGAGGCACAGTTAAAAGCGATCGCACAAGTTAAACCCGGTAATCCTTATAATCAGTTTCACGACACAGCAGTGCGAGTGCTAGTTGAAGGTTTGATGGATTTGGGACTCCTCGCAGGAGATATCGAGGAGATCATTAAAGAGGAGAAGTACAAGCCATACTATATGCATCGTACTGGTCACTGGCTAGGTTTAGATGTCCATGACTGTGGAGTTTACAAACAAGGCGAAAATCCTCTAAATTTGCAACCAAATCATGTGGTAACAGTAGAACCAGGACTTTATATTAGTCCTGAAACTAAGCCTGTCGAAGGACAACCAGAAATTGATGAGCGCTGGCGGGGTATTGGTATTCGGATTGAGGATGATGTATTGGTTACATCCTCAGGTAATGAAGTGCTCACAGCTGGTGTGCCGAAATTTGTAGCGGATTTGGAGAGGTGAAAATGGGGTGTGGGGTGTAGGGTGTAGGGTGTGGGGTGTGTTAAAAACATTGATTTTTTGTCTCTCAATTCGTTGACTTTATGCGATCGCACCTGAGTCTATTTTTGGCCTGAACAAGCTGCTCAAACGATTACAGGTGCTAGAATTAGAGCAAACCCGCTTGCTGATTATGACAAGTATTACTCTGACGAAGACACAAGAACAATTCATTCAAGCCAAACTGCGAACCGGCAAATATCGCTCGGCGGAAGAAGTTCTGGAAGTTGCCTTGCGGTTGTTGGATGAATACGATTTTACAGAACACACAGTTGACGAACAAACTGATAGTGAATGGCTCAGTTCTGTACGTGCAAAAATAGATGCTGCTGTTGCTGCCTCCGGACATACTCCGCCTATTGATGGTGAAACTTTCATCGCAGGGATTTTGGAGCGTTTGCGGCAAGA
>JAAHHL010000300.1 GCA_010672185.1 Caldora sp. SIO3E6
TATTAGTTGTTTGTTGTTTGTCGTTTGTTGTTTGTCGTTTGTCGTTTGTTGGTCGAACAATAATGACAGAGCACCAATAACCAACAACCAATAACCAATAACCAATAACTATTTCAAGGAATTAATGTATGAGTTTAATCGGGGTGCTAGTTCATCAACAATTGGTTTGAGTGTATCTAACTGCTGTCCATTTAACAGGTTGCGAGAATAGGCTCTTCTAAGCCAATGTTGAGTTTGATATAAGGAGCCTCTGGCTATTTTGACAAATCTTCGATTATCTGGAGTGTTACCTCGTCCTACTCCTGCTGCTATTTTTGCACCAATACTATCAGCTGAACATATTAACTGTTTTCCTAGAGTATCTTTTGCCAAAGGCTCCCAGTTTTGAACCATTTTCCAAATTTCATCTGCTAATCTTTCTGAAAGTCGATAAACATCTAAATCCTGAAATCTCATATTTTGTTGTTGGTTGTTGGTTGTTTGTCGTTTGTTGTTTGTTTGCTACAGAACAAAGTAAGGGGGCAATCTGCCCAAAATATATTTAGAGTAATTATACATCAGAAGATTAACCAATAACCAATAACCAACAACCAACAACTAACAACTAACAACTAACAACCAACAACAAATACAAAATGACAACTATTCGTGAACAAGGCTACCGTTATTTTCTCCAGGAAGCACCAGAATTATTACAAGTTTTGGAGCAAGATTTACTGACTCTGAGAGAAGATTGCAGTATTAATAAAGTCCATAATTTGATGCGAACTACCCATACTCTTAAGGGAGCTGCTGCTAGTGTGGGGTTAGAAACAATTAAGACTGTCGCCCATTATCTTGAGGATATTTTCAAGGCTCTCTGCCGACCAGATATATCTATTGATCCTGAGGTTGAGGCTTTACTTTTTGAGGGTTATGAATGCCTGCGCTTACCTTTAACTGCTGAACTAACTGGTGGGCAGGTTGATGAAGCTGGGGTTAAGAGCCGAACTGCTGCTGTTTTTGCTCAATTGGAGGAGAGGTTAGGAGACTGTTTTAGTCAGGAAGCACATCTCCCTTCTTCAGTGGAGTTAGGTTTTGATGTTACTCAGTCTATTTTTGAAGTGGGGGTTACTCAAAGATTAGATGAACTTGCCGCAGTCTTAGAATCTGGGCAATCGACGGAGGTTGCTACTAGTCTCCGGACTCAGGCTGAAGTTTTCCTGGGTTTGGCGGAGTCTTTGATGTTACCGGGATTTGGGGAAATTGCCCAAACTGCGATCGCGGCTCTTGATGCTCACCCGGAACAAGCACAGACGATTGCTGAGATTACTTTGGCAGACTTCCGGGAAGGACAAGGGGCAGTATTGAGTGGCGATCGCACTCAGGGAGGGGTGCCTTCTCTGGCTTTGCGGGAACTGGCTGGTATGGTGGAAGAGGACGCAGAGATGGGGAGATGGGGAGATGGGGAGATGGGGAGATGGGGAGATGGGGAGGACAAGGGAGACAAGGAGGACAAGGAGGACAAGGAGGACAAGGGAGACAAGGGAGATAAGGGAGATGAGATAATATTTACTTTGGCGGAAGAGCCCGATAATCAGGAGTCGGTAACTGAGCTCGAAGTTGAGGGGGTAACTGATGCAGTTGAGTCAGGGCAGGAAACTTCCGGTGATTCTCTCTTAGAGGTAATCTGGGGAGCTACAGGGGAGTTAGAGGAAAATACGGCAGTAGTTGATGATTCTGCTTTCATTTCTTTCGATGATGAATTAGAGGAAAATACGGCAATAGCTGATGATTCTGCTTTTATTTCTTTCGATGATGAATTAGAGGAAGAGGTAGCAGTAGTTTATGATTCTGTCTTAGTTCCTTTGGATGAAGAGTTAGGTGAAGATACGACAGTATCTAATGACTCTCTTTCTATTAATTTAGATAGGCGAGAAAAGGCAGGAAAAAATGAAGAGAAGGCTAAAACCTCACCTCAACCGCCGACAACTCCAACCCTCACTGAGTTACCTACTACTGTGCGGGTCAAAGTTCAGAATTTAGAACATTTGAATTACTCAGTGGGAGAATTACTAACCAATCACAATCGTCAGCTACTCCAAAATGATCAGCTACAGGCTGCGGTAAAGTCACTTGTTACCCATTTCCAGCACCATAGGCAGCTACTAGAGCAGCTAAGAGATTGGTCTGATCGCCTATTTATTATCGAACGCTCTAATAAAGAGATTGGGAGATGGAGAGGCGGGGGGATGAGGAGGCAAGGGAGACAAGGAGGACAAGGAGGACAAGGAGGACAAGGAGGACAAAGGAGACAAAGAGACGATTTCCGATTCCCAATTCCCAATTCCCAATTCCCAAACAACCAACAACAAACAACAAACAACAAAAAACAAAACCTTTTCGATTCTCTAGAATTAGATGAGTATAGTGAAGCTCAGCTTTTGATTCAGTCGGTTTTGGAAGATGCTATGCAGTTAGCGGAAGCTAATGATGCGATTGAACTATTTGCTCGGCAGTCTTATCAAACCTTAGAAACCCAACGTCGGCTGTTGACTAGTACCCGTGATGTGCTGATGGAAGCCCGGATGGTGCCATTGGGGGAGATTTTTGCTCCTTTACCCCGTGTTTTACGACAGTTGGAAGCGCGGCATCATAAGCCAGTGGCACTGGAAATTCGTGGTACGGAAGTGATGGTGGATAAGGTAGTAGCCCAGAAGCTTTATGATCCCCTACTGCATTTAGTACGCAATGCTTTTGATCACGGTGTTGAGTCTCCTGAGATTCGACAGGAGCAGGGTAAGCCGGAAAAAGGTCAGCTTAAAATTTGTGCCTACTATCGAGGTAGGTATCTGGTGATTGAAGTTGGGGATGATGGGCAAGGACTGGATTTTGAGAAAATTCGCCAACGAGCGGTAGCTTGTCAACTGGTTAGTGCTCAACAGGCTCCGCTTCTGAGTGAGGTTGAGTTGAAGGAGCTACTGTTTGAACCAGGTTTTTCTACTAATTCGGATGTCAATGATCTTTCTGGGCGGGGAATTGGGCTGGATGTGGTTAGGGCTCAGCTGCAAGCTCTTCAGGGTTCGGTTGAGGTTAATTCTGCATTTCATCAAGGCACAAGTTTTGTACTCCGAATTCCCCAAAACCTAACGATTTCCAAGTTGCTTTTGTGTGAGGCTGGTAACAGCACCTATGCCTTACTGGCGGAGGCGATCGAACAAATTATCATTCCCCGCCCGGAGCAGCTTCGTTGCTGGGAAGATGGCAAAGTCTTGCGGTGGAATGATGATGGCTCAGAACAACTTATCCCGATCTATCGACTGGAGAATATTTTGGATTATTCTTTGAGTTCTCCAGAAAAGCCTACTCTAGCTTCTCAACCACAGGTTATGCCTTTGATGCTGATTCGTTGTCAGGAGCGGTTGTTGGGATTGGAAGTAGACCAGTTGTTTGGGGATCAGGAATTGGTTATCCGTCCTTTGGAAAGAACAATAGTACCACCAAACTATGTTTACGGAAGCAGTATTTTAGCTAATGGTCAGCTGGCACTGGTAATTGATGGAGCAGTTTTGATGCATGAGGCTTCCCAGCATCAAATTGCTAGGGAACAAAGCGCTGTAGAAAATCAATTTGGTTTACCTGCTGGAAGGGGTATTACTGGGGCGGATGTTCCTGCTCTCCCTTATGTAGATGATGTGGTTAATTTAACACCTCGTACTTTGGAGCCTAGTCAAGAGCAGCGACAGTTAACTCCCCAGGCTCATACTGCTTTGCCGAGAGCAACGGTTACCAATTTTCCGGGAAAGTCAAGCAAAATGGTGCTGCTGGTGGATGATTCAATTACTCTGCGCCAAACTCTGGCTCTGACTCTAGAAAAGGCTAACTATCGTGTGGTTCAGGCGAAGGATGGTTACGAGGCTCTGGAAAAACTACAGCAGCAGACAGATATTCAGTTAGTTATCTGCGATATTGAGATGCCCCGGATGAATGGATTTGAGTTTCTGAAATATCGTCAACAAGACCCGGCATTGGCGGGGATTCCTGTGGTGATTTTGACTTCCCGGAGTGGTGAGAAGCACCGTTTAATTGCTACGGAGTTGGGGGCTAATACTTATATGACTAAACCTTATTTAGAGCAAGAGTTATTGAACAAGGTGAACAGTGCATTTGGGTAATAGCTGCTTATTTGATGTTCAAGGTGGAATATACCAAATCCACGTCTAAAAGAAGGATTTATAGCAGTTATATGACTTATGAGGTACATCTTTATCCCCCTAAATCCCCCTTTGAAAGGGGGACTTTGAGATTTTGCGTTGAGGTTTGGCTTGGAAAGGGAGATTTTGAGATTTTGCGTTGAGGTTTGGCTTGGAAAGGGGGACTTTGAGATTTTGCGTTGAGGTTTGACTTGGAAAGGGGGACTTTGAGATTGAGCTTTGAGGTTTGGCTTGGAAAGGGGGACTTTGAGATTGAGCTTTGAGGTTGAGCAGTTTTGTGGATTAGTTTAAGAAAGAGCCATGTACGAAGAGTCTAATGTAGGTAAGTTTATTGTTTTTAAGATTGCGGATTATTTCCTCGCGCTCCCGATTCAAGATGTACTAAAAGTACTAAATTGTCCTTCTGAAGTTAGGGGAGATTTGAGGACAATGGGGTTGGTTCAAATAGGGCGTCATCTGATTCGAGTTTGGGATTGGCATCAGGAATTGGCTGGTTTGGGTTTACCCCAGTCTCTGCCAGTCAATGCCAGTGCAACTGAGTTAGTACCTACGGATATTTTTCCTAAACCGACAGTTAAGCAAACTTTTTTAGTTATTACCAGAGATTACCAGGGAGAGCTCTGTGGGATTGCGGTAGATGAGCCTCCTAATTTGGTAGAGTTACCGCTGGAGTTGATGCAGGTATTACCCCAGTCTATGCATCAGTCTGGTGTTTTTGAGATGGTAAGTCATGCAGCAGTTCTCTCTTCTGGGGCTCTTGCAACTACTATTTTTATCCTCGATGTGGAGCGATTTGGTAAGAGCAGGATTAGTGATTCTCAGCAACTGTTGTTGAAGCCGTCTTAGAAATTCCTGTAGGGACGTTTCATGAAACGTCTCTACAATCAATGTGGGCATAGCGGGTATATCAATGCCGGATTTGGTATCAGTCCGCCTTGGATTTAAATCCAAGGCTAATAGCTCAAGTCCATTAAAATGGACTAAATTTTTCGGATTTATATCAAATCCGGTTGCATCGGAATTATATAGCAAACTGTCATTACGATTCCAAATGACATCACCAAAAATATATCATTCCAATGCTACCGTAAACGATATTATTTAGTCATCTTTAGATGACTTGAGCTATTAGCCTGGAACTTAAGTTCCAGGCAGGATAAGGGTTTCACTTAAATTTACACCAATGGCAAGCATTGCGCCCCAACCAGAATGAATATTATCCCAATGTAACCGGAATTGATATAACACCTTTTTTCTCAACCAGATTTGGTATCATTTATAGTTTCTCAAGAGAAGTCATACCCCTCATTCGCCAGCGCTATCCTCTAAGGGCGGAGATTCTCTTTTTTGTACAGAAAGTTCTTGTTTGATGAAATATTGGGGGCGCTCTATTTTCCGTTGAAACTTGTTAATCAAGGCTTGATTTTGTGGGCTTTCTGAGTGCCTCAGATACTCAAAAGCCATGCGAACAGCATCTGGATTTTCTGGATAGCTCTCGATAATCAATTCCAGAGTATATTTTAGTTGAAGTTTCTGTAGTAGAAATGGAGCTACAATCGCTGAGTTGATTAAACTTACTGCTGTAGGAACTAGAGGTATCCACCAACCAACAAGAAAAGCTACGTAACAACTGCTAGCTAGACCAACCCCAGCCAGAAAAATAATGAAGATGAGGAGATGGGGAGAACGCAGTTGCCAAAACCTCCAACTCAGACTTGCTCCAATTAAAGACCAGCCTAAAATCCACAACCACTCACCAGGTTCTCTCCATACCTTAAGCAAAGGTCGCCCATCTAGTGCTGCACTAACGATTTGGCTGGTTACATGGGCATGAATTATCACCCCTGGTGTAGGTTCAAGTGTGTTGCCTATTAGGCGACTGTAGGGTGTATAAAACTCATCATTAAGACTTGCGGCAATGGAACCAACAAAGATCACGCGATCGCGAATTAACTCTGGCTCTACCCGATTCTCTAGTACTTCAGTCAATGTTACAGTACGGAAGCGGTCTTGTTGACCACGATAGTTCAAGAAGACTTGATAGCCACCAGAGTTGGTACGAACATAGCCTCCATCATTCTCTTTAAAGGGAACAAAGATTCCCTTACCCAAGCGATAATGCTTTTTGGTATCATTAAGGTTCTCTAGAGTAATGCCCTTGGCTTCTAGATAGATCAGAGCCAATTTGGTACCTAAACCAAATCTCAGTTGACCCTCTGGAGTTCTGTAGGATAATAAAGCTCGACGCACTTTACCATCAGCATCCACCAATAGATCATTTAGAGCCACTTGCTCCATTTTGCTCAAGGTATCAGGAGGAGCCACTGTAGTGCCAACAGCTTTCTCTACACCAATGAGGTTTGGGGTAGATTTCATCACTTCTAACCAGTCTTGATGACCGGGTTCTACAGGTAAATCGCGATATAAATCTAAGCCAATTACCGCAGGCTGATGTTGATTGAATATCTTAATTAATCGCGCTAGGGTTAAATCCGGGATAGGCCATTTTCCTAAATAGTTAATATCTGACTCATCAATGGTGACAATCAAAATTCGCTCATCAATTGCTTCAGTAGGACGCAAACGAAAAAATTCATCTAAAGCAGCCCACTCCAATAGCTGTAATACTCCTGTCAAGCGAAGTATAATGACAAAAGTAGTAACCGATAAAGTAGTTAATAAATACTGACTTTTCCAAAATCTTGGTTTTAGTTTTGTTTGCTTAGCTTTCCGTTGAGCTTTAGCCACAATTTGAGTCGCCTTTTCTACTGCCTCTAACCTTTTGTCCAGTTCTTCGCTAGCAGTTAAAAACCGATAATCCTGATGGCTCAAACTCTTACCCTCTGCCCATGCTTGAGCAGCCTTTAATGCCTGTCCTCGCAACAGTCGAGATTCGTCCTGACAATTGGAAGCTAACCAAGCAGTTATTGCCTCAGAGTATGGTCGCAAATCGGCTAACACCTGCTCAACCCAACTTTGATCAAAAACTGCTTGATAAATCTGGTTGTAAACCCTTAACTTGCCTTGCTGTTTAACTACCAAACCTGATAGCCGCAGTTCCACTTGCTCCGGAGAGTTATCCGCAGCAACACCTTCCTCTTCCCCTACCTCACCGCTTGAGGCAGTCAAAATTTGCTGATAAAGTCCCAGCAGTTGCCCAGTACCTTGTTGATTACTAAGAAGGCGATCGCGTATCGTCCGCAAATGTTCTGGTTCATCTTGGGATTCCCAATTTTCGATAATTTGCGATCGCACAATTTGGGAAATTGTTGTTTGTTGTTGGTTTTTTGTTGTTGGTTGTTTGTTGTTGGTTGTTTGTTGTTTGTTGTTAGGGAATATCTTCTTGTCCCCCTTGTCCCCCTTGTCCCCCTTGTCTCCCTTGTCTCCCCCATCTCCCTTCTCTCCGCGTGGGTGAACGAAATTTTGGGT
>JAAHHL010000301.1 GCA_010672185.1 Caldora sp. SIO3E6
TGCAGCCCCGGCTGCGTCGGAAGTGGTCAACAAGCGTCGCGGATAGGAAACTCAGGGCCGTCTCAGGAAGCGTTTCGGGCAGATTCCAGATGAAAGTTCCCAGCTCATAGTGAGGAGGAAAGATAAAACATGTGGAACAGGCATCCTGCCTGTAATAATTCCAAAGGCTTTACAGGCGCACACCTATCCCATTATGCAAAATAATACCAAAAAACTATGAGAAAGTGCAAGGAATAGATAGATTGGAAATTGCGATCGCAATTTCAGTAATTCAGTGTGTTATATCAAGTTCGGATAATCACTTATAATTCCCTTCTCCCTTGCAACCTTCTTTCTTACCTTCTACCCTCTGCCTTCTGCCCTCTGCCTTATTGCCGCCAAGGTGTAAGTATTCAACCGAACTTGATATTACGCTTCGCTAACACACCCTACAATACATAGAAATTTAACAGGCAAAAACCCTCAGCTAGGTGCTGAGGGGATTTATCAAAGCAGTTCTAGTAGGTAGGAATACCAGCATTATTACCTTATCTTAACCATATGAAAATTTTGTGAAAATCTGAATATTTTTTTTAACTGCTGAGATTCAGGAATTTCTAATTCTTGACTCGATCGCTTGTACCGGCAATAACAACAGTATACTCTCCTCTGGGCTCAGTTTTATCAAACAGGCTCAAAAGTTCTGAGAGAGTGCCTCTTTGCACTTGTTCGTACATTTTAGTTAAATCTTTGACTAAGGCAGCTCGACGATCGCCTAATACTTGTATAGCATCTTGGAGAAAGGCTTTGATTCTATGAGGACTTTCATAGAAGATCAGTGTATGGGGTGAATCTTTGTCTACTTCAATAAACTTGACTCTAGGACCAGGTTTGCGTGGTGGAAACCCACGAAAGGTAAACCCATGAACCGCTAACCCAGATAAAACTAACGCTAGGACAAAGGCACTAGCACCAGGAATCATGGTAATTTCAATCTCTGCTTCAATCGCACTACGTACTATGGTAAATCCTGGATCGCAAATGCCTGGAGTTCCAGCATTGGTGACAACAGCTACAGATTTTCCTTGAGCCAGCAAACCAATGATCTTTTCTCCACTGCGTTGCTCATTGTACTCATGAAATGAGATTTGTGGTTTTTTGATATCAAAGTGTTTGAGCAATCTTCCAGTTTTACGAGTGTCTTCACTGGCAATAAAGTCAACCTCGCGCAAAGTATCAAGTGCTCGCAAACTGATATCACTTAGATTTCCAATGGGTGTAGCAACCAGATATAACATATAGGGAATTAAGAATTAAGAATTAAGAATTGGGAATTGGGAATTGGGAATTGGGAATTGGGAATTGAGAATTGAGAATTGAGAATTGAGAATTGAGAATTGGGAATATCTCCTTTATCACCCAATCTTCCTTGTCTTCCTTGTCTTCCTTGTCTCCCTCATCTTCCTTGTCTTCCTTGTCTTCCTTGTCTCCCTCATCTTCCTTGTCTTCCTTGTCTTCCTTGTCTCTTCATCTCCGCGTCCCCGCGTCCCCGCGTCCCCGCGTCTCTTCATCTCCACGTCTCCGTGTCCCCGCGTCTCTATTAGTGGTCGCGATCGCAACTACCCCATATACGGTAATTCCTTGTTGGTGTAAGATTTTGGCAGCTGAGTTAACTGTAGCACCGGTGGTGTAGATATCATCAACTAATAGTACAGGGGAAGTTGGGGGGCGTCGGCGTAGGTTTTTACCTAGGATAAAGGCATCTGCTAGATTTTGGGAACGCTCCTCTCCAGACAAACCAAATTGAGCTTCAGTGGCGCGAACTCTTTCTAATCCTTGAGGTTGTTGTTTGTAGCCAGTAAACTCGCAAAAGCTTTGGGCTATTAGTTCCGCTTGATTGAAACCTCGTTGCTTTAGTTTGGTAGAGTGGAGAGGGATGGGAATAGCAGTTAATTTTTTGGTACGTTTGGCAGCAGGAGATTTTAACCAGGCTTCACCTAACCAGTGACCCATCGGACGTGCTAACTGGGGTTGGTCTTCATATTTTAAGGCAGCAAGGGCTCGTTTGAGGAGTCCGCCGTAATTACCCCAAACAAATACTGGTAACTGACCTTGCCACAAATAGCTAGGTTGACTAAGTTGACAGCGTTTTAGCTGCCGCTGGCAGTATTCACACACCTCAACCTCAGCAGGGCGATCGCACAGAGGACAATTAGGCTTCAGAAACAGAGATAGGAGAGCATTTTTGAGTTTTTGAAGTTCCTTGGCCATTATTTTTTGAGTAAATAGCGGTTTCCAATTGGGTAAACTAATTCAACTAATTAGGGTTTGCTGAATAAGTAATAAGTAATAAGTAATGAGTAATAAGCAGTAGTAGGACTTCAGTCCAAAAAGAAGCCCACCTAATTTTTACTCTATCAGGTTTTTCTAAAATAGTGGGATAGAATCATTACTCACTACTCATTTGGTGAAACACCATAATGGAAACCATATTGGCAGGTCACTATCAAATTATCCAACATTTAGGTGGAGGCGGATTTGGTCAAACTTTTTTGGCAAGAGACAATCATTTACCTGGCAATCCCTTGTGTGTAGTGAAGCAGCTTCAGCCAAGAGTCACTAACCAGACAATGTTGGAAGTGGCGCAACGGCTTTTTGAGCAGGAGGCTCAAATCTTATACCAATTGGGTGATCATCACCAGATTCCTCGCCTTTTGGCTCACTTTGAGCAACATCAAGAGTTCTATCTGGTTCAAGAGTTTATCTCAGGTCAGCCCCTAGGGCAAGAAATTTTTCGAGGTAAGCAGTGGAGTGAAGCAGAAGTGATGGTTCTGTTACAGGATATCTTGTCAGTACTATCCTTTGTTCATCAGCAGGGGGTTATCCATCGAGATCTTAAGCCAGCTAATTTAATTAGACGTAGCCTGGATAGCAAGATTGTACTGATTGATTTTGGCGCAGTGAAACGGGTGAGAACCCCAACAGCTGCTTCTACCGGACAAACTAGCCTTACTGTTGCTGTCGGTTCCCCTGGTTATATGCCTAGTGAGCAACTAGCTGGAAAGCCTCACTTTAGTAGTGATATCTATGCTGTGGGGATGATGTGCCTGCAAGCTTTAACCGGGCTATCCCCAGGAACAAAAGAAATACCTACTGATGCTCATGGGGAATTTTGTTGTGCTGCCTGCCGGAATATTGCTCCTGTTAGTCCTGATTTAGCGGCAATTCTTGACAGAATGGTGCGCTATGACTATCGTCAGCGTTACCAGGGTGCTACCGAAGCTTTAGCAGCAGTCGAGCAACTGCACACTTCAGGAAGGCTCATCAGTCCCCATACGGCGACTGTCCCTATGTCATCTATTTCTCTCCCTTCAAATAGAAATGAGCAGTTGCTACCAGTCAATGGGGCTCCTGAGGAGGAGAAATCATTAGCTCCCACTCGGTTAAGTGCCCCATCTGTTGCTCCCCAGCATAACTCACCAGAGAGTCCCCTCAGTCAGCAAGAATATCGGAATCGCCAGATTTTACTCAACAAAGTAAAAAATTACTGGGTTAAAGGTGTCTTGGAAACCTCCTTGCGTGGCAGAGTATTAATTGAACTAGGGCTAGAGGAACGAATAAATGCCGTAGAAAGCCCTTGGGGTCTGACATGGGAGAGTTCCCAGACACCCCAACAACCCCTACCTCCTGGTACTTGCCTCCTGGACAAATTTGAGGAAATGGGAATCGGAAGAACCCTACTGATTCTAGGAGAACCGGGTTCAGGAAAAACTACTACTCTACTGGAGTTGACTCGCGACTTGATTAAGCAGACTCAGTCTAATCTTAGCCAACCGATACCAGTGGTGTTTAACTTATCCTCTTGGAGTGGACAACAGCAATCTATTACTAATTGGCTGGTGCAAGAACTCCATACAAAATACCAAGTTTCCCAGGAAATTGGTCGGAGTTTGGTTACTCAAGAGCAACTGCTGCTGTTACTAGATGGATTAGATGAAGTAGAAGTACGACAGCGGCAAGCTTGCGTTGATGCTTTAAATCATTTTCACCAAGAATATGGACAAACGGAAATGGTCGTTTGTAGCCGCATCCGCGACTATGAAGTTCTTGAACCACGCCTAAGATTTCAAGTAGCTATCTACTTACAACCACTTACCCTCTCACAAATTCAGCACTACTTTGCTAGTATCGATTCAGGACTAACTGCAATCAGCAGAGCCTTGGAGACCGATGCCATATTGCAGGAGTTGGCTAAGTCTCCTTTAATGCTGAATATTATGACCCTGGCTTACCAGGGAATGTCAATTGAAGATTTACCTAACAATAATTTAGAACAGCGACGCCAACATCTGTTTAATGCTTATGTGGAAAGGATGTTTCAACGTCGGGGTGCGAATAGTCCCTATCCTCAACAGCAGACAAAACGCTGGCTGGGGTGGTTAGCAAAGCAGATGTCTGAGAAATCCCAAACCGTTTTTTTGATTGAGCGCCTGCAACCTAGTTGGTTAGAAACTAATGGGCAAAAATGGATGTATGCCATTGGTATTGCTGTTATGGGTGGATTAATTATTGGGTTGGGTGGTGGGTTCAATGTCGAGTTGATTTTGGGCAAGGGAGTTATACTCATGGGCGGGCTAATTTTGGGGCTAGGTGGTGGACTAATTGCGGGACTGATTCTGAGGCTAGTTCTCCATCAAATAGAACCAGTTGAACATATCAAATGGTCATGGGTAAAAGCCAAAAATAACCTCGTTATTGGTTTACGTATAGGACTCATTGTCGGGCTAATTTTTGGGTTCAGTAGTGGATTAATTATGTTTTCAATCTCTGGACAAGTTGAAGCGATACAAGAAGGTTTAATTTATGGTTGTAGTGGACTAGGAACAGGAATCATTTTTGTCTTACTGCGTGGTTTAACTGGGGGTGGTATTCAAACAACTACCATACCTAATCAAGGGATATGGCAATCAGCTCAAAATACTATGGTCTTTACTCTGATAGGAATGCTAGCAATGGGAGTTTTGACTTATTTATTAGATGTTCCCATTACTCTTGGAGTATTTGTAGGACTCGTATTTGGGCTATTTTGTCCTGCTGGTATAGCTTGTATTCAACACCTAAACCTGCGTTTGGTGCTGTATTGCAACGGCTATATTCCTTGGAATTATGCCCGTTTCCTCAACTATACTACGCGGCTCATCTTCTTGCAAAAAGTTGGTGGTGGCTACATTTTTATCCATCGGCTGCTGTTAGAACATTTTGCGGCTCAGTATTGATAAGGATTCAGGAATCAGAAGACAGTCCTTATATACGATCGCTTACGCCCAATCATAATGACCTCAATCTCCGTTATGTTTTTATTCGCGAATAAAGAATTACTCCTCTCTAGGTATTGTCTAAAATGGGATGCTCACCAATAATAAGTGTTTTCGACGATGGCAAGGCGTCAGAAGCCGTGGTAATATCAGCATGACTATTTCTGCTTATGCCTGCGATGGAAAATGCTCATGCTTTGTTGGTTGGTATTGCTAACGACCAATCAATTAAGAGGCTTCCAGAAACTTTTCTTAAAGATGCTCAGGACATTATTTTAGGAGTTTTTTATGGATATTTTAGCGGCGGGATTAGCGATGATTGGTACTATTCTGGCAGTTGTTGGTTATATTTGGCTTCTTGTTGCTGCTTTTCAAAAGAGTCTGCTTTGGGGATTTGGTAGTCTTTTTGTACCATGTGTGTCTTGGATTTTTGTTATCACTCACTGGAATAAGGCTAGTGAACCGTTTCTTGTTCAAATTATTGGCTCTGTTCTTCTAGTTATTGGCTTGTTAATGTCAGGATGAATTTAGAATTTAGAATTGATATCATGTCCTGTAAATCACCCATAATAAAAATTTCTCCGCGTCTCCTTGTCCTCGTGTCTGGAGCGTCTATTTTCAGATTAGGAGGAAGAGCAGTCAAGGATAATCAAATAAGGATAGTATTTGGTCAAAAAATGGTTCACCAGCACGGGTTTGCAGAATCGAGTGGACTAATTCCATGAATTCCCAGTCTAGTTGCCGGTTACTCTCAATCAGTTTGCTTGCAGGATATAAGGCAAAATCATCAGTATGCAGCTCATTGGTTGTACCTGTTTGCCAGCTATAAGGTTGGAGTTTCCAGGAAAGAGATTTGCCACGCAAAGTAAATTGGAACCACTCTATCTTGCCCTGGCGTAATTCCACAAATAGGTCAAAATAAGGCTCCCCGCCCTGATACCAGACCCTAGTATTATCTTTTTGTGTGGTTGGGGTTAAGAGCTTCCGATCAATTTGTCGTAGAGAAGCGCCTAGTTCGGTAATTGTTTGGTGATTCATCGCTGAATCGAGACTCATTAATGGGTCGAAAGTTTGTGGACATCTGGGTTAAGATATGGTCAAATAATCAAATTGACTATTTTCCAGTTTCTATTGAACAATTTTCCATTTTCCATATCTTTACTTTGGCTTACTTGTACAGTCAGGATAAATTAAAGTCACCGTTGTGCCTTGACCTCTACCAGGACTATCCAATTGTATGCTACCGCCCATTAGCTCTACAAGCTGTTTGCAAATGGCTAAACCTAAGCCAGCACCACCATAACGTTGTTTGATGGAGTTATCTTCCTGAACAAAAGCTTCTAACAAACGTTCCTTTTGCCTCATCTCAATACCGATACCAGTGTCAGATACCTTGATTTGTACCATTGGCTGATCTACCAGTTTAATCACCGTTATGCGAACTTCCCCAGTCTCAGTAAATTTGAAAGCATTGGCCAGTAAATTAGTGATAACTTGTTTGAGCTTAGCTTTGTCGGCATAAATCTGTTCAACTTCACAATTAATCATAAAGTTGAGCTCCTGACGCTGGGTGGCGATACTAAATAGCTCACGTTGCTCTTCGAGAAGAGAAACAAGATTTACAGGTTCCAACTCGACCTTCATCCTGCCTTCTGCTATTTTGGTTATGTCTAAAACATCGTTAATAATCGCCACTAGGCTTTGAGTAGACTTATCAGCTAATTGAATATATTTATTTAGTTCTTCCTGGTTTGGGTATGAACCTTTGCTCAAGATTTGCAGGTAGTTTAGAGTTGAGGCTAAGGGAGTAAGTAATTCATGGCTAGTAGATGTCAGAAAATTTGATTTGAGTTGGCTGGACTCTTCAGCTACTTTGCGAGCCAGCTTGAGTTCTTGATTATGCACTTCCAACTCGTGGAGTTGATACTGCATTACTGCCATTGCTAAGTGGATGCCTATAGACTCAACTAACTCAATGTCTTCATCAGTCCAAGGAGGAGCTTGATTTTTTTTGTACTCTCGCCAAACCTCGAAAGATTTGCGAGGTAACTGCTGTCGCTCATCCGGGTCCCAATATCCTGCCCAGAGAGTTTCTGTATTGACGGCGTTGCGGAAAATGGTGAGGCAACCGAGGGACTCTTGGCTATTGTGTTGAAGAGGAAGAACAACGATTCCCCGGATAGAGGTAGCTTGGAATGCCCAGCTAAAATCTGCTAATTCGGGTTCTTGGTACAGGTCAGTGACCACTTGTAGTTTTCTCAAATTACTATACTGAGAACTGGGAGAGTCTTGGAGCATCAATTGTTGA
>JAAHHL010000302.1 GCA_010672185.1 Caldora sp. SIO3E6
GACTGCCAAGATAAATTATCTATCTCTTTCCAAAATCGATGCCCTTTCTTAATAATGTGTTTTTCTGCTAGTAACATTACTGTCTGGCGAGGCTCACGCTGGTTGCATATTGTGAAAGCTTCATGTCCAATGATAGCATAGATGACAAAGTTTGACTATATTTTTAATGAAACTTTACGATACCAAATCCGGTATCGATATACCCGCTATGCCCACATTATTGTAGAGACGTTTCATGAAACGTCCCAGAGCAAGATTTCACGGTTTGCTCAAAACGGCTCTATTGTAAACCGGATTTGGTATAAGTTAGAATCCTGTCAGGATAAGTCCTGAAAAAACCCTTCTATGCTCTGTTTCCATTGTTGTTGATCAACGGTAACCAATAAATCATGTCCTGCGGTAGGGAATACAACTAGTTGTTTAGCACCACGGAAATTCTGGAGTAACTCTTCAATCTCTGTCATCTTTGTCCACTTATCTTGCTTACCCTGAAAGACTAAGGTGGGACAGTTAACTTGTTTAGCATAAGTAACTGGATTGTGAGCAAAGCCATTAAAACCTTGTTGCAGGCTACCCCAAAAAATCAGTAACTCAGAGGTGGGAAAAGCAGGAAAATCGATCGCTTGCCAGCGACTCCTAACCGCATTGAGCAGTCGAGCAAAGGGCAGCTCTAGAATAATAGCATCGGGTTCAATATTTTCCTGAGCGATCGCTTGAAGAATGGCAGCGGTTCCCATGGAAACCCCGTAGAGTATTAGTGGTGGTTGGAGATTTAATTGCTCAGCCTGATTAACCACCGTAGCAACATCCTGACTTTCCCGGAAACCCAGAGTGGTGGTATTGCCACTCGAACCCCCTACACCTCGAAAGTCTACCAATAAAGTGTCGTAGTTTAACTCATTAAATACCTTAGCCGGTGCTAGCAGTTGTTTGCCCTTACTGCCTCCATTACCAGGAAATAACAATACTGTTCCCTGAGATAAGGAGTTTTGAGCAGGGATTAACCAAGTTTCCAACCACTCATTAGGAGTAATCGGTAGACGATGGGTGACATATTCGAGTCCCATATCTGTAGGAACCCTAGAGTTAATTGGTCGAGGCAGACCTAGGCTCAACTCTCCCGGAGAGCTAAAATGAGTTACAGTGTAAGCACCAACATACGCGATCGCATTAATTCCGACAAAAGCGATTACCATACCTCGCACCAGCCACTTCTGCTGTTGTCTGCCCCATCCCCAACCCATTAATAAACAGGCAATGCCACCACTACCCAGGAAAACAATTATGTCTTTCCAGGGTAATTGCCAAGGATTAAGAATACCAGTGTGATTTAATACATATAGAGCCACAAGTAACTCTAGGGAAATCATCAAGGATGTAGTACCGGTTTGCCTGAGCAGTTTTTGTACCCTTGAGGGAGGTTTTTTAATTATCAATTATCCATTATCCATTATTCATTGGTAAGTGCTACAAGAGTGGGTTACTAATTTTCGGATAAGTTAATGGGAGTTAATCTTTTAAAAAACAAGGCAGTCCCAATGAAAAATTTTTTTCACCACCATGCATGAAAATCCCTCTCGACCCGTCCCCGCGTCCCCGCGTCCCCGCGTCTCTTTCAAGTCAGAGGGCAATGGACGCAGAGAAGTTTTTATACTGCTGCGAATTCTGTAAACTGACGTAAACGGGGGGGATGAAAAGCTAGGACAATATCTTCACGAGGTACTCCTGCTTGTAGCAACTCAGTGGCAATACCGTCTTCAGTCCAGTCTTCTTCAATCCAGATTTTTTGGTCTTTCAAACGAAGGTGGATGACATTACGTTTGATGCGTCTGTCTTGATACCACCCCATTTTGAGGAGAAGATACTGTTCATGAATGGGGTCGAGTAGTAAGACAGATTCAATATCGGGGTTACCGGAGCTAAGCTGGTGATATTCTTCTAAAACTTTCTGGATTAGGTTTCGATAATGGTTGAGTTTATCCATTTTTGAATGATCTCCTGGCTCAAAGTAACAAAGCTCAAATAGATTCAATTCAGTTTCCATCTCCTCGCGGAGAAGAGTGAGTTGTAACTCTCTATAGAATCTGCTAGGAAGCAAATCTATAACACGTTTATAGGGTAGGGCAGGGATATCACTATCCCCTTCCCCCCGACTAACCGGACAAGCAAGTTACCAAGCATCCGGCTATTGCAAATCCATCGCTACCAAAGACTCAATACCTCGTCTTCAGACTCATGCCCTACTGAGTGTACTGCTTGATGGCAATTAGGCACAGCTACCTTGCCTTCAGACTGTCGCCCTACTAAGTGTAACTGTTGGTGACAGAAGTAATGCATCAATTCCAGGTTGTCGTAACTATCGTCACCACCCTGAGCACGAGGGATTATGTGGTGTTTCTGTATCGGTTCGCCATTGAATAACGAGGCTTGACAGACAGGACACTTATACCCTTGCTTTCGGGCTAACTTTTGGTAACTTGGAATTAATTGGAAAGATTTTCTCTTCCGCCGATTCTCCCAATATACCTGTAAATTGGGGTCGTCTGGTGAGGCATCACCTTTGACCATAGTATGTCTGATAATGTTGAACCAACTAAACTTAAGTAGGTATTGACCGGTTTGCTTGTCGCCAAACACCCAATAGTCATTCCTCTTCTTATTTAGCCTTCCCCAATATTTGTGATGGAGCCAACCTCGGCTCTTCTTGGGATGCATTCGATGGGCGTACCTTCTGGCTCTCACAAACATCCAATTGTCAAGTTGATGGAATATTTGTGAGGCAACTGCATTACGGTAATAATTAGCGACCCCACGAATAATCGGGTTGAGTTTACCTATCAAATAATTAACATTACTGCTTTTATTTTCTAGCCAAACCTGTCTCAATTTATTCCGTATTTCTTGCAAAGATTCTTTACTGGGCTTGATGAGGACTTTGCGTCCCAATCTGGTATTATGGTCACTATACCATCTGATATTAAAACCTAAAAAGTTGAACCCCTGACTTAAGTGTACTATGTGAGTTTTAGGCTCAGATAGAGCCAAACCCTTAGTAGTGAGCCAGTTAGACAAAATCTCTTTTGTCCGGAGGGCATCCTCTCGGGTTTTACAGAAAACCACCAAGTCATCAGCATATCTAACTAGACCACGGTTACCAAGAGTATGACCGTTGTTGTCATAGCGAATGCCGAGCGCTTCTTCTAATCCATGCAAGGCAATATTAGCCAAAAGTGGGGAAATTATCCCACCTTGAGGCACACCGGCTTCTGTATCGTAAAACACACCTTTATCTACATAACCTGCTGTGAGCCACTGTTGAATTAACTTTCTAGCCGGAAAGTTTCCGAGGACTTGGAGTAATGGTTCATGAGCGATATTATCGAAGCAACCCTCAATATCCGCATCCACCACCCAAGATTTGGTTGAGTTGGCTTTGGACATTGAATGTATTCTCCCAATAGCATCATGTACTCCTCTGCCGGGACGGAAGCCGTAGGATGTTCTCTCGAATTGTGCTTCCCAAAAGGGTTCCAAGGCATTTTTGATTATTGCCTGGAAGCACCTATCAAGGATACAAGGAATTCCGAGAGGGCGTTGTTTTCCGTTGGATTTACGGATATAGACCCGTTTTACTGGTAGTGGCTTTCCCGGTGAGCACATAGTGAGTACATCAACCAGTGTGCTCCTAGTTTCCGGTGTTAATACCAGCAATTTATCCACACCTGCTGTTTTCTTGCCAGCATTTTGTTGTGTGACTCTTCTAACAGCGAGTACAATGTTAGAATAACTACGCATGAGTAGTTTTTGAAGGTTACGTACCCTCTTTAAGTCACCATCTCTGGTCGCCTTGAAAATTCTTTGTCTGAGTCGCCTAACTACCCGATTGGCATTTTTCCACTTGATATGGTTCCAATCAGTAGTTCTGTAGGTTACATTCACAACCGTAGATTGCATCATAACTTTTCCCTGACAGTTCGGTTTCCTTGCATCGAGTTCAAGGGATTCACATGCTACACGTCAGCACTCTTTCGAGTCGGTTTATTAAACCTATCTGCCCAGTTATGATTTCGGGGTTTGCCGTTAAGCACAGCAGCTTTCGCTTCTTGTAGCTTCTCACACCCACTGGGGGATTCAAACTAATAAATTATTGTTTTTACTTACCGCATCGAACCTAGCCGTAAGACCCCATTGGGGTTCCTTCATATCACACACAAGAGATACAGCCGTGTTGGGTTCCTTCTATACACCGGGGGCATATTGATGTCCTATATTCCGAAGATGGGACGGAATATCTAACCCCATTTACCGTTTCAGCCGTTTTCAGTAGTTCCGCATCACGGTGCCTCAACGAAGATTCACTTGCGTTAACCCAAACATGGCTTTACCTTAGCACTACGTCCATCTTTTCGGCTGACAGATTTGGCGCATTTCCCTCTAGCTTTGAGACATCTTGGTTACCCATGATGCCCCTTTGGGCAGGTACTGGCTTAGACATTAGCCTGGAGTGTTTTACCACTCACTCTAGTGTGCGACTGATAGTCGCACCCATCTCCTCGCGGAGAAGAGTGAGTTGTAACTCAAAGCAAGCTCATGCAGCTAGTCTAGCGCACTGTGTCAGGTTTCCATCTCCTCGCGGAGAAGAGTGAGTTGTAACTTTTTGATGTCCCACAAACATTTGTTTCGACAGATCCAAAAGTTTCCATCTCCTCGCGGAGAAGAGTGAGTTGTAACCGTGCAGAATATAAGAAGCTTTCAAAACTTCGTAAAGTTTCCATCTCCTCGCGGAGAAGAGTGAGTTGTAACCCCTCGCTTTGAAACCTGCTCCCAGTATAGCATCTAGAAGCCGTTTTCGACCAATCCCAAAAAATTAGTACAAAGTACTCGATACACTCCTAAAAAAACCGCTGAAATCCTTACAGGGCAAGGGAACGAGCGATCCAACGAAAGAATGAGGGTTTCAGCGATTTTCGGAACCGGTCGCATAATGTTACATTTCCTTAATATATACTGCTGAAATTGGACGCGGAGACGCGGGGAAGCGGGGACACGGAGACGAGGCAAGGGGGCTTAAGCTCCTTGTTACAGCTGTTAAGGCTGATAACTTTTCTCCACTCTCCCTGCTCCTTTCAGAATTTGGTAGTACCACTGTGTTACCTTATCCCCCCCATCGGCAAGTCTATCTATAGCAATACCATTACGACCATTTTCGACACCAGAACTATGGATATAATACCCATCTCCCAGATAGAGACCCACATGATGTACTTTTTGCTTAGAGGCGAAGAAAATTAAATCACCAGGTAAAGCCGACTCCATCTCAACTGTTGTCGTAAAATTGTCTTGCATATAGGAATTCCTGGGTAACCAAATTCCTGAAGCAACAAAAGCTGCTTGCATCAAGCCGGAGCAATCATAGTTAGGAGCAACCGTACCCCCCCAAACATAGTGGTTAGGCTGTTCCATTGCCGCTTTAGTAAAGGCAATCACCGCTGGAATTCGTTCTTGGATTTGAGCAGTGGAGATGGTAACCGGCTGATACTTAGTTGTCGCAGGTTCGAGTTTTGCCAAATCTTCTACCGACAACCAACCAAGATAATCATCCTCACATAGTCGCACCTCTAAAAAGTCATTTACTGGGGTTTTCGCTAAAAACTGCAAATTACGTCCGACTGCCGCTTGAGTCCCCAACTCTTTGTGACTAGGGGTATCATAAATATTCAGATTAGCTTGGCAGCAGTACTCAGATCTGGTTGCTTGTAGTTGATCTAGAGAAATCATTAGATCTATTTTTTTACCAATAAATGGAATAAAGCTTCAGTTTGTTAGAGACTTTTGGCGAATCAGTATGGTATTTGACTCCTCCCCAAACCTCTCCCTACCTCTCCCTAACCCTCTCCTAAAAGGAGAGGGAAGAGGAGTAAATTTGTTGCTGAGAGGGGCTTTCCGGCTCCCCCTTCCCTTGAAGGGAAGGGGGTTGGGGGGTTAGGTTCAAAATTGATGGACAAAGCGCGAAAAGTATTACCAATTCAGCAATTGAGCCAGGTAGGATGGTTTCACCTTTTCTTAATTCGCCAACAACATCTTTTTATACCAAATCCAGTTATTATAGGGTACTTACCAGAACTACACATTAGATATTCTGGAGGTTCTGATGAAATTCCTGATGGGAGTGCTGCTTGCTTTCCTGCTGTTCTTACCAATGCAGCGAGTAGAAGCAATGCCGTTATCTCCCCAACTAGCTCTAGAACAACTGTTTACCAAGCCGCAACTCCAAAAGGAGTGGTTTGCTCCCTCATTTCTCAATCAAATCTCCCTGACTCAAGTAGAGCAAATTATTGAGAATATAGAAAATACTTTAGGTAGTTACCAAGAAGTACAGGTAGATGGCTCCGATTATCTGATAATTTTTGAGCAGGGTAGTGTACCGACTAAGTTAGTTCTGGATGGCAATAATCAAATTTCTGGACTCTTATTTCAACCACCAATCTCCCAGGGAATGAGTTTGCCAATTGCCAAGAAAATGTTGAGAGATCTACCCGGTAAGGTAAGTTTTCTGGTGATTGAAGGTAACTCAAAACTAGCTGATCTACGAGCTAATCAGCCCCTAGCTGTTGGTTCAGCTTTTAAGTTAGCGGTGTTAAAGGCTCTGAAACGGCAAATTGATGCTGGTATCCTTTCCTGGGATGATGTGGTGAAACTGGAGGAAGAGCAGAAGAGTTTGCCTAGTGGTATGTTACAAACTTGGCCTGATGATTCACAACTAACGGTGCAAACTTTAGCCACATTGATGATCTCAGTAAGTGACAATACCGCTACCGATCTTTTGATTAATTTAGTCGGTAGAGACTTAATTGAATCCTTTGCTCCTCGCAATCGTCCCTTTCTCACCACTCGTGAAGCTTTTGTACTCAAAAATCCTCAAAATCAAAGCTTACTTGAGAGTTATCGGCAGGGTGATGAAGTCAGTCGTAGGGAAGTAATTAATCAATTGCCGTCTTATCCCCTACCTAATGTAGATATTTTCAATGCCGATGCCGTTGCTGTGGATGTGGAATGGTTTTTTACCACTAAGGAATTGTGCGAGTTGATGGCAACGGTAGCGGATTTGCCCTTGATGAGTATTAATCCCGGCATTGCTAGACCGAATGATTGGTCTCGTATTGCCTTCAAAGGCGGTTCTGAACCAGGAGTGTTGAATTTAACCACTTTCCTAGAAGCCAAAGATGGCAAAACCTATTGTGTTGCTGCTACTTGGAATAACACAGTAGCCTTAGATGAGACTCGGTTTACTGCTATATATATGGGAGCGATCGCAGGATTGAAATAAGTGCTAAGACTGACGCGGAGATGCGGAGACAGGGAGACGCGGGGACGCGGGGACGCGGGGACGCGGAGAGAGGAATTTTCATGTATGGTGGTGAAAAAATTTTTTCATGGAGACTGCCTCAGAGTTCCCCTCCTCGGAGGGGTTAGGGGTGGGTTCTGCCTCCTGCCTCCTGCCTTCTGCCTTCTGCCCTCTGCCTTCTGCCTTCTGCCTTCTGCCTTCTGCCTCCTGCCTTCTGCCTCCTTGCACTAATCGTTAAACTTAAAAGATAGTTCT
>JAAHHL010000303.1 GCA_010672185.1 Caldora sp. SIO3E6
TCTTTAGTTGCACTAGTAATTTCTTCACTCCAAAACAGAGCTATGATAATAGCTCTGTTTTGGAGTGAAGAAATTACTAGTGCAACTAAAGGAGACGCGGAGACGCGGAGACGCGGAGACGCGGAGAATGGAAATCTCATCCAAAATTTCGCTCCCCCAGGAAAAACTCTCTCCCTACCTTTCCTACTCAGCGGAGTATTAAACTTTCTCTTATTGCACGCCCTTGCTGTTGCGATAATATCTAGTCCTGATATTATCGGCTATGATCCCGCTGCACCTAACTTACCTGAGGTACTGCAACAGTCGGGTTTAACACCGCAAGGTAGCTTTATTTGGTGGTTAACTGCCGTCGTAATGGCACTGTTGCTGCTCAAGCGCCGTCATTGGCGTTGGCTGTGGAGTGCAAACTTTGTCGGATTTGTCGCATTTTTGATTTTTGTAGTCACACCAGCTTCCTTCCTGCTAGATGAGATGCGTCAGCAACCCCTGCGAGAACTTTCCCAACTCGCTGTTGAGGTACAGCAACCAGGAGAAGAGTTGTTTATGCTGGGTTTTGCCAAGCCTAGTGTCACTTTCTATACCCAGAGACAAGTAAGTTACTTTCGCTTTGATGAAATGGCAATTGCCCACATTCAACAAACAGCTACCACTCAGCCAACTCACCCTTCTGTTCTAATTTTAAATCGTCCCGGCAAACTGATAGAAAATCAGCTAAAATCTGAGGAATACAAGAAGTTAGGAAGTTCTGGTATCTATCAACTCCTGCGGGTGAATACACAAGCTTTGGTTAACTTCCCATAATTAATCTGAATGCATCCCCCTTGTTTCTGACTTCTTTTTGGACTGAAGTCCTACTACTCGCGTTAATCGATTTATTCAGTAAGCCCTAATTCCGCAGGATTCATCTGTTCATAGTGTTCAAAAGGCTGATAAATCCAAGGATTATCTGGCAAGTAATCAACGTAGTAATCTGGAATAAAGATAGAACTACCTTTATACCAAATTACTCCAGTGCGAATTTCCTCAATCACCTCACCGTAATCTTGCTGGAGCCATTTGATTGCCTCTTGGAGGCTGATACCAGAGTCTACTAAATCATCTACTAATAGTAGACGAGAGCCTAATTGCTCTGTGGTCATGGTTAGATGGCTGGCAAACTTAATGGAAGATCTCACTTTATTATCAACTCCTCCGTAAGAAGAAGCACTCAGAATTGCTAGAGGTTTTCCGTATATTCGGCACAAGATATCGCCAACCCGTAGTCCACCTTTGGCAATGCAAACAATTTGGTTGAAATCCCAGTTGGCTTGATATATTTTGGCAGCTAGGGTTTCAATTTTTTGATGGTACTCTGACCAAGACGGGCAAAGGTCTGGCATAGCAAACTCATTAAATGGGTTAAGAGAATATTACCTTATTTGGGCTACCACAATACCGTTGTCAGCACTACATAGCCACAGATTACCACTGAGTCGCTCCTTAATTTCCGCTTCAGAGAGTTCAGCTAATTGGGGGGAGACGATGCAAATCTGGTGTCACGGCACTAAAGCGATCGCTCATTATTCTCCAGGCAAACTAATTGCTACAGGGGTTTCGAGTTAGAATACCTCCCAGTAAAGAGAAATTATCCCAAGCTCTAATTAGGAACTTTGTAACACAGGCGACTAATATAGGAGTGAGTGGTAAGCTAACCTGAGAACATTTATAATTCATTCATTAGGAATATGACTCTTTGCGAGTATAAACCAGGTCTAGAAAATATTCCTGCGGCTCAATCCAGTATCAGCTATGTAGAAGGAAAACAGGGAATACTGGAGTATCGTGGCATTGCCATAGAAGAGCTTGCATCAAAGAGTAATTTCATCGAAACTGTATATTTACTGATCTGGGGTGAATTGCCCCGGAAGGAAGAACTTGATGCCTTTGAGCACGAAATTCGCTTCCATCGGCGCATCAAATATCGAATTAGGGATATGATGAAGTGCTTTCCCGAAACGGGTCACCCAATGGATGCTTTACAAACTTCTGCTGCGGCCCTAGGTCTTTTTTACTCTCGTCGCGCTTTAGATAACCCACAATATATTCGGGAAGCCGTAGTTCGTCTGTTGGCGAAAATCCCCACCATGGTGGCAGCTTTCAAACTGATGCGCAAAGGTCATGATCCCGTTCAACCTCGTGATGATCTAGGGTATTCAGCTAACTTTCTGTACATGCTCAATGAGCAAGAACCAGACCCCTTGGCAGCACATATCTTTGATGTGTGTTTGACTCTACATGCAGAACATACGATCAATGCCTCCACTTTCTCAGCTATGGTGACGGCTTCTACCCTCACAGATCCCTATGCAGTAATTGCTTCAGCAGTAGGAACCTTGGCTGGTCCCTTGCATGGGGGAGCCAATGAAGAAGTGCTCACAATGTTAGAAGAAATTGGCTCAGTGGAGAATGTTCGTCCTTATTTAGAAGAGCGCTTGCAGCGTAAGGACAAAATTATGGGCTTCGGACACCGTGTTTATAAGGTGAAAGATCCACGAGCCAAAATTTTACAACAATTAGCCGAAAAACTGTTTGAGCAGTCTAGTGGAGATAAGTACTACGAGATTGCTGTGGAATTAGAGCAAGCTGTAGAGGAAAAACTTGGTCAAAAAGGGATTTACGCTAATGTTGATTTCTATTCAGGGCTAGTTTACCGGAAACTAGGTATTCCCACAGACTTGTTTACACCAGTATTTGCGATCGCAAGAGTCGCTGGTTGGCTGGCTCATTGGAAGGAACAGCTTGCTGTGAATCGGATTTTCCGTCCTACACAAGAATATATGGGAACTCACAATGCTTCCTATATCCCCATTGAAAAGCGTTAGGTTGTAGGGTTTAGGCAACTCGCTTTCATTAATTAATAATGGATAATGGATAATGGATAATTACAAGAAAATTAAAATCTTGCTTGATTGAATATAAGGAAATCTACTAGCACTTTTTTCTCCTAAAGAGGAGAGGCTTTAAACCGGATTGATTAATTATCAATTATCAATTATTCATTATCAATTATCCATTGGTAACAGGGTGCTATTTTGTGATTTTATCAATTTCTCGTTGTGTCCGGTAAATTTGATTTTGCCATCTTCTATGCTGTATAGACTCAGATGACTGCTTTCTACATTCCCTACTTCCTTCCAATACTGCTCGGATAAGCTTTAATTCTTCTCCCGAACTGGGCTACGCCCCGCTGCGCTAACGTTCCGCTACGCTAACAGCTCCCTCAGCTCCCTCAGCTCCCTCAGCTCCCTCAGCTCCCCCAGCTTTTAAGCCGATAACTTCTCTTAACCGAGCAGTATTGTCCCTACTTCTAGGCTACACTGGTCTCAAACATTGACCTAATGTCACTATGTCTGCTAAACTTGCCTCTTCATCACCTCAAACGCTCAATATTGAGGAAGAATGGACTCCCCCACCACCACCAACAGATTTAATTTTCGACGACGGAGAACCATTGGAAAGTAATCGACACCGCATCGCTATGAATGTTCTGATTGAAGCTGTTCACCAAGCTTATCAAGGACGAGACGATTATTTTGCCGGTGGCAATATGTTCGTTTACTACAGTAGCCAACAAATACGCAATCGGGAGTTTAAGGGACCAGATTTCTTCGTCGCTTTAGATGTAGATGGAACCATAGAGCGTCAAGGTTGGGTAGTTTGGGAAGAAGCAGGACGCTATCCTGATGTGATTGTGGAGTTAATGTCACCTTCGACAGCTTCTCAGGATAAAGGAAAGAAAAAAGACCTTTATGAGCAAACCTTCAGAACCAGGGATTATTTTATTTACGACCCCTTTGATAAGAAATCATTGCAAGGTTGGCACTTAGGAAGAAATTTACGTTATGAAGCGATTGCACCAGATGAGAAGGGACGGTTGTGGTGTGACAGTTTGGGACTTTGGTTAGGCACTTGGGAAGGAACACTCACTAAGGAGAAAGCTAATTGGTTGCGCTTTTTTGATGGCGAGGGTAATTTAATCTTGTTAGCTCAAGAGTTGGCTGAACAAGAGCGTCAACGAGCCGAACAAGAGCGTCAACGAGCTAAACAAGAGTCTCAACGAGCCGAACAGGAGCGTCAACGAGCTGAACAAGAGTCTCAAAGAGCTGAACAAGAGTCTCAAAGAGCTGAACAAGAGCGTCAACGAGCTGAACAAGCTGAATCTGCTTTAGAAGAGTTACGCAATCGCCTCCAACAAATGGGTATTGATCCTGATCAGGTGGGATAACGGATAGCTGAGGGAGCTGAGGGAGCTGAGGGAGCTGAGGGAGCTGAGGAAGCTGTTAGCGCAGCGGAACGTTAGCGCAGCGGGGCGTAGCCCAGTTCGGGAGAAGAGATAACTTATAATTTTTGGAAACAAAGCTCAAGAAATCCCACCCAAAATTTCTTCACCCCGGATAGATTAGCTAATCTATTGTATGGCCAAGACAATGAACAAGCTCTTGCTGAAGCGATCGCTAAGTTTTTTTTTCAAGCTAAAATCTTATACCAGCAACTGCGGAGGATTAAAATCATTAATTCCTAGGCAGATAAGAGCATTAGTGCGAAATGTCACTAACCAGGCATTCCTCACCTTTATCCTTTTTACCTTATTCGGTACAACAACTGCTTTCGCTCTCCATGCTTTACCCTCAGTAGAACCGTTCCAGCACCTCAGGAGTGAACCAAGTGCGGGGGTGAGCGAAAAAATGGTTGGGGAAACAAAAAAACAGACGCGGAGACGCGGGGACGCGGGGACGCGGAGAATGAAAATGCCAACCAAAATTTCGTTCACCCCAAGTGCGGAGATACTCAATAGAACTACCAAAATAACCAAGGATAAAAATTCCTATTCCCCATTCCCTATCCCCCATTCCCAAACAACAAACGACAAACGACAAACAACAAACAACAAACAACAAACACCAAACAACAAACTTGCTCAACAGCTCTACCAAACTGGTAGCTTCCTTGAAGCAGCGAGAGTTTGGGAAGAAACCGCTGCAACTTTTGCTGAAAGAGGAGATATTGCCAACCAGGCCCTAGTATTGAGCCATCTGTGCTTAGCCTATCAACAATTGGGGGAGTGGGAAGAAGCAGAAACTGCGATTAACCAAAGCCTCAGTTTACTTAAGGATAACCAAAAACTAACAACTAACTACCAATTTATCTTGGCTCAAGTCCTGAACAATCAAGGTAATTTCCAACTAACTCAAGCACTAGCAGAGGAAGCTCTAAAAACTTGGCAAGCAGCTGAAGCTGCCTACGAAGAAGCTGGGGATCAGCTGGGAATCCTTGGCACTCAACTCAATCAAGCTAAAGCTCTACAAGCCTTAGGCATGTACCGTCGTGCTCAAACCATTTTAGAAAGAGTAGAGCAAGCCCTGGCAAATCAACCCAATTCTCCTCTCAAAGCAGCAGGATTGCTCAATCTTGGCAATACCTTGCGGTTGGTGGGGGATTTAGCCAATGCCCAACAAGTCTTGGAGCAAAGTTTAGCAGTAGCCAGAGTTTCCCAATCTCCTCCAGACATTCAAGCGGCACTATTGAGTCTAGGCAATATCGCCCGTGCTCAACAAAACCCAACTGCGGCTCTGGAGTTCTACCAACAAGCTGCTGCTGTTTGTAACCAAGAAGAACAAGTTCAGCCTTATCCAGGAACAGCCCAAGCCGTTTGTCTGAGCAAGCTACAAGCTCAGCTTAATCAACTAAGTTTACTAGTTGAAGCTGAACAATGGTCAGTTGCTCAAGAATTATTACCTCAAATTCAGACTCAGCTAGCCAACTTGCCTCCCAATCGGATGGCAGTTTATGGTCGAATTAACTTTGCCGAGAGTGTGATGAAGCTCCCAGCAGGGGGTGAGCGACAAAAAGGGTGGGGAGCGGAGGAGCGGAGGAGCAGAGGAGCGGAGGAGCGGAGGAGCGGAGGAGCGGAGGAAGAAGAGAGAACTGATAATTTTTGGATACAACGCTCAAGAAATCCCACCCAAAATTTCGTTCACCCCCCAGCAGGGCTCTTTTCCTCTGCTCAAATTTTGGCTACCGCTGTTCAACAAGCAGGAATTTTACAAGATCCACGAGCCCAATCTTATGCTATTGGCAGTCTTGGTGGCTTGTATCAACAAAACCAGCAATGGTCTCAAGGGGAAAACTTAACTAGGCGGGCTTTGATGCTCGCCCAGGGAATTAATGCCCAAGACATCATCTATCAGTGGCAATGGCAATTAGGACGAATTCTCTGTAGAAATACGGAGACTTGTAATGCACCTACAGCTAATTTACCAGATGCCATCATTGCTTATACTCAAGCCGTCAAAACCCTTACTTCCCTCCGTAGCGATTTAGTCGCCATCAATTCTGAAGCGCAATTTTCCTTTCGAGAGTCTGTGGAACCCATTTATCGGGAGTTAGTGGCATTGCTCTTACAACCTGATGCCACAACTGAACAGCAGGGAAGCAATTCTCCCTCCCCAGTTCCCAGTCAAGACAACCTGAAGCAAGCCCGTGAGGTCATTGAATCCCTCCAGCTGGCACAACTAGAAAACTTCTTTCGGGTAGCCTGTCTCGAAGCTAAACCCCAGCTAATTGACGAGATTGATCCAACAGCAGCGGTTATCTATCCGATTATTTTACCTGAACGTTTAGCCGTTATCCTCTCCCTACCAGGACAACCCTTACGCTACTACAGCACTTTTCTCCCTGAAGCAGAGGTAGAAAATACCATCAAGAAGATGCGCCAATCCCTGAGGCAGACTTCCCTCAAGCAAGAGCGTCTACCCCTTGCCCAACAAATTTACGATTGGTTAGTTAAGCCAGCTCAAGAGCAATTAATTAGTAGTAATATCCAAACCCTGGTATTTGTCCTGGATGGTTCTTTGCGGAATTTACCGATGGCTGCTCTCTACGATGGGGAGCAGTATTTAGTAGAAAAGTACAGTATCGCTTTAACTTCGGGTTTACAATTGCTAGAAGCGCGATCGCTCCAACCAGAAGAATTTAAAGCTTTATTAGCGGGACTGAGCGAACCGAATCAACCAGACTTTTTGCCCTTACCGGGAGTCAAGTCGGAATTGGAGCAAATTAGAGCTAAAGTACCTTCTCAACTGCTCCTTAATCAAGAATTTACTAGCGATAGCCTCCAGGCTGAGATCGCAGGAACCAGTTTCCCTGTAGTTCACTTAGCTACTCATGGTCAGTTTAGTTCCAATCTTGAGGAAACATTCATCCTTGCTTGGAACGGCAAAATCAAGATTGAGGATTTGAGAGATTTACTGCGCTCTCGTGAATCAGAGATCTCTGAACCGATTGAATTGCTTATTCTCAGTGCTTGCCAAACAGCTAGTGGAGATCAACGAGCAGCTTTGGGATTAGCTGGAATCGCAGTGCGTTCTGGAGCACGCAGTACCCTTGCCACCCTATGGTCAGTACAAGACGAATCCACTGCCCGTCTGATGGTGCAGTTTTACCAAGAGTTCCTTCAAGGAAATATCAGCAAAGCTGAGGCTCTCCGTCACGCCCAACTAGCCCTCCTGAAACAGCCTCAGTACCAGCATCCTTTTTTCTGGGCTCCTTTTGTTTT
>JAAHHL010000304.1 GCA_010672185.1 Caldora sp. SIO3E6
GCCAGTAAATTCCCCTCGGTGCTTCCCATGGATACAATATATCCCCAGTAGGTTTCTAACCATTCTTCTTCGGGAACTCCATCCTCTTTAATCAACCGGGGAGAGTTGGCGTTCCACAACCTTGCATAATAATCTAGGACAGCTCTCTCCATCCATTTACAATTGAGGCGAAAATACCCATCTGGTGGTGCTTCATCTTCCGGTAGTTCCCCATCCGGGAAAGGACTCGAAAAAGAGTCACCAATATTGTTGAGGGCAACATTAAGATAATCACTGAGTTCTCCGTAGTCAAGCTTCTGGGTTGCTTGAAAGCCCATAAATGAAGCTTGAGCGTTTTCGACATAAGCCCTCAGCTGCTCCATTGCTGCCTCCCTTTCTTCAAGAGATAGACCCTCTTGGGGAAGCTGGAACCGCTCAAAGTCGATTCCGGATGGAACCCAATAGCTTTTACCTTGTTCAGGAGAATTTGCTGGTGTAGATGTCATATTGATAGAGATGTATTGACTATTGACTTTTGCTTTAGCTCGCATCAAATGTGTCTTTCTCTTAATACCATGTCGCGATAATTGTCCATAGGAAGATGGACTCAAAATAGAGAACAGAGACAGTTTTTTACTATGGTTGTTTAATGCGAAATGATTAAGTGATACCAAATCCGGTATCGATATACCCGCTATGCCCATATTGTAGAGACGTTTCATGAAACGTCCCTACAGGGGTTTCACGGTTTGCTCAAAACGGCTCTATATGTAACCGGATTTGGTATGAGCTAATGCCGCAAGCTTATCGCAGTCGCAGTAAAGTACTCAATATAGATAAGATTTACTGAACATAAATAGAACATCACCATAGAAAGGTAATTAAGGATAAGCAAGTACACAAAATTAATTACACAATGCAAAAACTCAAAGCCTGACAGTCTAAGGTTCACAGAGATCGAACCAATAGGCAAATAATTCTTTTTAGGTGCTTAACTTACCACCAAATATTCCTGCCAATAGGCAGTCCTCATGAGCGATCGCGTCCCTCACCATTAATTAGGGCTTGCTGAATAAGTAATAAGTAACAAGTAACAAGTAACAAGTAATATCAAGTTCGGATAATCACTTATAATTCCCTTCTCCCTTGCAAACTTCTTTCTTCCCTTCTGCCCTCTGCCCTCGAGCCTTCTGCCTTACGGTGCAAGGTTCTTGAGCCCATTTCACAATTTAACAGTTCAACACCTCCATTGCTTTGGCTAACACTTCTTTCGGACGAAAAGGTTTAGTCATATACATATCGGCTCCAACAGCCATACCGCTTTGTTTATCAAACTCTTGACCTTTAGCCGTCAGCATGATGATGTAAACTTCCTGCATACCCAATTCGTTTTTTACGGCATTACAGACTTCCAAACCACTCATCTTTGGCATCATAACATCTAGGAAGACTAAATTCGGCTTTTCCGCCTCAATGATCTCCAAAGCTTCTTTTCCATTTTTGGCAGTGAGTAACTCTACATCGTGCTCGTCTTCTAGTTTTTCTAATGCCTGCTCCATCAAAATCAGAATGTTTGGTTCATCATCCACAATCAAAACTTTCTTGGTCATTGGTTATTTGTTGTTTGTTGTTTGTTGTTTGTTGTTTGTCATTAGTCATTGGTTGTTTGTTGTTTGTTATTTGTTAAGTCTTATCTTCTCCGCGTCCCCGCGTCCCCGCGTCCCCGCGTCCCTCAACCCTACGTCATAAACAATTCCGTATTCTCACGGAGGGGGATAGTGAAGGAAAAGGTACTGCCTTGTCCTAATTCGCTTTCTACCCAAATTTTACCACCGTGGTACTCCACAATTTGTTTACAGATAGGTAATCCTAAACCAGTTCCTGTCGGTTTATCAGTTAGGATGTTCCCTACCTGCTTAAATTTTTCAAATACTCCCTCTTGGTCTTCCGGTGCAATGCCAATACCGGTATCTATAACGCTGATGAGTAGCTGTTGATCTGATGTTAGCTTAGAAGTGTCTATAGCAGAAGCTGGTTGTACGACAGCTCGACAAGTAACGGAACCTTCTGGTGTAAACTTGACGGCATTGGAAAGGAGATTGATAACTACTTGAATCAAGCGATCGCAATCTACTTCTACTTCCGGTAACTCTGGGGGAATTTCTTTGATTAACGGCAGCTGTTGTTGCTGGAATAGGGAAGAAGTCGCTGCGATCGCACGGTTAAGAATTAGCTCTGGGTTGGCAGGCTCGATGTTCCAATCCACCCTTCCTGCTTCCATCTTAGCAATATCCAACACATCATTAATTAGAGCAGTTAGTCGCTCGGCTTCAGAAACAATGATGTTGATATTTCCCCCTACTGTTCTAATCGATTTTTGGGTTTTGCGATCGGTGGCATTTACTGCAGGGAAAATGACTTCCTCTAGCTTTTCCTTAATAATCGAGGCAAAACCGAGGATGGAGGTAAGGGGAGTACGTAGTTCATGGGAAACAGTTGCCAGAAATTCGGTTTTCATCCGGTCAACCTCTCGTTCAACAGTCACATCTCGGATTAAAATGACTGAACCGAGGCATTGAGTGCCTTCATCTGCCTCTGCTTCCTTAACAATAGTAGTTGCTAAGGCTTGACCTACCCGATTATTCTCTAGTTCTACCTCCGCCGTAACCACATCTTGTTCCCGCCACTCCATCTGCTCCACTAGTTTTACTAATTTCGGCGGGAAATGCTCCGAGAGCTTTTTCCCTTTGAGGTCAAGTTCCTCTAAACTAAACATGGCCTTTAATGCTGGATTAAATCTAGTAATTTGACCTTGGGTATTAGTCACTAACAGTCCATCAGCTAAGTTATCAATGATGGCACTCAAATCAGCTAGAGTTGCCCAAATTTCCTTTGACTGCCGCTTCGTCTGCCTCAGTAGTTCTGCTTGGTTTAACCCCACTCCTAACTGGTTACCTATCTGAGCCAGCAAGGCGACTTCTCGATCTTCCCAGTGGCGAGAACCGCTATTCTGGTAAGCTCCCAGTAACCCCCACAGCTTGTCCCCAACGAAAACTGGCACCACCACAAAGGCTTTGACTTCAAATGCTTCTAGAATCTGAACGTGACAATCAGTCAGACCAGCATTGTAGATATTATCAAGTGCAAAGGTTTCATGGTTGGCATACCTACCTCCCTGGGTTTCCTGTAAATAGGTGTCTTCCCAAACAGTTTTCAAACCCGGTGCCAGAATTAAGGATTTCCAGCCTTCTGTCATCGACTCATACATAAACTCCCCACTCCAGTCAGGATTGAAGCGATAGACAACTACCCGATCACAGTTGAGGATTTGTCGCACTTCTTGGGTTGTCGCCTTGAAGATTGTCTCCATTTCCAGAGTTCGGCGAATCCGCTCAATCACCCTAGCTAAGGCACGTTCCTGCTGAGCAATTTTCCTTTGGTGTTCTTTTTGAGCTTGAACTTGTGCCAAAGCCTTCTGGAGTTCGGCTGATTGCTGTTGCTCTTGGGAAAGTAATTCTGCCTGTTGCAGAGCCATCCCTAAGTGAACGGCAATTTTGCTGACAAACTCAATTTCCTCATCGTGCCATTGGCGTGGTGACGAACATTGATGAATACAGAGCAATCCCCAAAGTTCTTCCCCTTTTAATAAAGGAACCACTAGGTTGGCTCTGACTTGGAAACGCTCGAGGATCTCAATATGGCAATCTGACAACTCCAACTCATAGATATCATTAGCTGCCCAAATGCGACCTTGCCGATAATATTCAGCGTGTTTTTCTCCAAAACAGTAGTCATTAATCTTAGCAGTCAAGGCGCAGTTAAAAGGAGGTAGTACATCTTCTGAGACAAATTCACCACAACTCCAGTTAGAGTTATAGTCGAAGCGATACATTGCCACTCGGTCAGCATTGAGCAGTTTACGAACTTCTGTCGCTGCCGTCTGGAAAATGGTTTCCAGGTCTATAGTCAGGCGAATTTTATCTATTACTTGGGCTAAAGCACGCTCCTGCTCTGCAGTTCTAACTATTTGCTCTTTTTGGGTCTGAACTTGTGCCAGAGCTATCTGTAGCTCTTCTGAACGCTGCTGTGCCTGAATTAGTAATTCCGTTTGTTGTAGAGCTACCCCTAGTTGGACAGCAATTTTGCCAACAAACTCAACTTCCTCATTATGCCATTGCCTTGGTACAGAACATTGATGAATACAAAGCAATCCCCAAAGTTCCTCTCCTTTTAATAAAGGTACAACTAGATTAGCCCTGACTTGAAAGCGATCGAGGATCGCAATATGGCAATCAGCTAACTCTAGCTCATAGATATCATTCGCTGCCCAAATCCGACCCTGCCGATAATATTCCGCGTGTCTTTCTCCAAAACAATGGTCATTAATTTTGGCAGCTAAGGCGCAAGTAAATGGAGGTAGCACATCTTCTGAGACAAATTCACCATCATTACACTCGGAGTTATAGTCAAAGCGAAATACTGCCACTCTGTCAGCATTGAGCAGTTTACGGACTTCTGTTGCTGCTGTCTGGAAAATAGTATCTAGATCTAAAGTGCGGCGAATTTTTTCAATTACTTCCGTAATTGCTCGTTCGAGTTCCGCCTGTCTCGCTAACTCATCAGCTCTTTGTTGCAATTGAGTTGTCAGAGCAGTTTGGAGTTCTTCCTTACGCTGTTTCGTCTGTGCTAGTAATTCCGCCTGTTGTACTGCTACTCCTAACTGAGCGCTAATTTGTAAAAGGAAGTTGACTTCATCTTCTTGCCAATGCCTAACTCCTGAATTTTGAAAAGCTGCCAGCAATCCCCAGAGCTTTTTTCCCTGGTAAATCGCCACGATAGCATAGGCTTGAGCTTGAAAACTTTCTAGTGTTTCAATATAACAATCGGAAAAGCCACCATTGTGAATATCATCACAAACCCGGAATACTTCACCCCGGCTAAATTCACCTCCTTGAGTTTCTTGTAAGTAGGTATCAGTAACTTGGGTATCAGCTAAATATTTAATGCTACAGTCGCTGATATTCTTTCTTAGTTCTGGTTGTTCAAGCTGTTTTTCTATCAGAGAAATCCAACCTTGAGCCATCGACTCAACCACAAATTCACCACTCCAATCGGGATGAAAGCGATAGATTACTACTCTGTCAGCATTCAACAGTTGTCGGACTTCTTGGGTGGTAGTCTGGAAAATCGTATTGAGATCCAGGGAGCGGCGAATTTTGTCAATAATTGCAGCAACTGCTTGCTCTCGTTCCACTGCTTGAGCTACTGCTTGGGAAAGATAGCCCGACTGCTTCTGTAGTCTGCTCACAAAACTCGCTTGTTGCAAAGCTACTCCCAAGTGAATGGCAATTTGGGTGACAAACTCAATTTCTTGTTCCTGCCATTGGCGCGGTGCTGAGCATTGGTGAATACACAACAATCCCCACAATTCCTCTCCTTTTAATAAAGGCACCACCAAGTTAGCTTTTACTTGAAAGCGTTTGAGGATCGCCACATGGCAATCCAGCAAACCAACTTCATAGATATCCTGACAAGCCCAAATCCTACCTTGTTGATAATAGACAGCATGGTTTTCCCCAAAACAATGGTCATTAATTTTGACTGCCAAGGCAGAATTAAACGGAGGTACTATATCCTCTGAAACAAATTGACCACTGCTATAATTAGACTCAGGTTCAAAACGAAACATCCCTACTCGATCCGCATTGAGCAGTTTACGAACTTCTGTCGCTGTGGAATCAAAAATGCGTTCGAGAGATAGGGATTCCCGAATTTTGGTAATTACTGCTAGTAAAGCCTTTTGTTGAGCAACTTGATTGGCTTGAGGCAGAGTTGCAACCTCTTCTAGTTCAGCAACACGAGTTCTCAGGGTAGCCAACTCCTGCTGCATTAATGTGTAAGTATTAGCGTCTACTGATATGTTATTTTTAGGCATGAATTAATAATTAATAATTAATAATTAATAATTAATAATTGGGCACAAATTGCGGGTATAAGTTACTTTACAAACCTTGCGTATCTCTCGGATAAATTTGAGGATTTTTTTGATACTTATAGAAATAAAGGTAAGACTAGAGTTAGACTCTTGATACTACCCCGATTCAAGTTTAGCGAAGCAATACTCTTCGGGATGCTTCCCTTGGGTGCGTAATCGAGAATAATGTTTGTATCCAGAAGCACTCTCATTTGAGGTACTTCTCCACTAAGCGTTCTTCTCGCATTAACTCAATATCCGCGTCAGTTAGCCCAGACTGACCTGTTTTTTTTAGACAACCTCGTAGCTGATTAACAAGGGTATGACGATCTAATTTTGGCTGGTTTCTAACTTTCAACGCTTGAACTAGGGTTTCTAGCAAAACGAATTGCTCTTCAACAGATAGTTGGTAAATGGCTCGTTGTAGCTCTGGCAATGTCATAGCAGTGCTCCCAGAAATACCTTACCTTTAAAGATACCATGACAGCGATGTACTGGCGTGACACACCTAAAATGTGGGAATAACTCTCTTCTGTCAAACCGGGTTGAAACGTTGATTTTTCGTCGGCTGTAATGGCGAAAATTTGTAGAAATATTCCAGAGTGACAGAAGAGAGATAAGTAGGTTGGGTGTAGCTTTCTTCGTAACTCAACAGTGGGTCATATTTCTACATTGGTGTCAACTTAAAGTGAAATCCTTGCCCCGCCGGTCGTTTAAACGACCGGCTAATAGCTCAAGTCATCTAAAGATGACTCAATCTTCCCAAAAATCTTTAGCCCACTTAAGTGGACTTTAGCTATTAGCCCAGAGTTTAAAGATACTGTTGGCGAATCGATGTGGGGTCTGACCCCTCCCCAAACCCCTCCCCTAAGAGGAGAGGGGCTTTCCGGCTCCCCCTTCCCTTGCAGGGAAGGGGGTTGGGGGGTTAGGTCAACAATTGTTGGACAAAGCGCGAAAAGCCCTATCAATTCAGCAATTGAGCGATGTGGGGGGGTTCACCCCCTCTTAATTCGCCAACAACATCTTTAAACTCTGGGTGGGTGTGGAAACTAGGCGTTAAGCTATCCCTAGCTTAAGTTGACACCAATGATATTTCTATCTCCCCTATCTCCCTCAGCTCCCAATCCCTTGTCCATTGTTAGCAAAATCCTCAACAGTTTGCTCAGATAGCTCATGAGTTGTCATCGCCTGTAGCAAACTTAAGGGAATTGTCAGATGATGAGCTCCAGCTTGTAATGCAGCAGCAGCTTCTTCTGGCGACTTGAGACTTGCTGCTAAAATTTCAGTATTACTACCCCGTAAAACTGCTGACATCTCCCGTACTAGGGCTAAACCATCCCCCAATAATCTCGTAGCACGATTGACATAAGCAATCGCACAATGTGCTCCTGCCTCCCTGGCGACTGCTGCCTGTGCCGCACTGTAAATTGCTGTCACTGCACAGTTAATTTCTGGTGATAAACAAGCCACTACCTGGAAACCAACTGAGGTAGCAGGAATCTTCAGCACAGTTTTCTCACCGATTATCTCAAAAGCTCTCCTGCCTTCCTTCAGCATCCCATCGAAATCAGCAGCCATTAGTTGATAATAGAGCACCCCAGGACTAATCTCTGCTAGTTGCTT
>JAAHHL010000305.1 GCA_010672185.1 Caldora sp. SIO3E6
TGCGCGACACACCTAAAATAGAAGTTTAGATTTTCGGTAGTGCGAGCGTCTCGCTCGCTAGAGGAATATAAAAAGCGAGCAAGATGTTTGCGCTTACGCGCACGCTACGCGAATGTACTAAATTCTAAATTCTAAATTCTAAATTCTAAGCGATCGCTCGTCTGATTCCTCCCAACTACGGCACCAACGAAGCTGATCCCGACTTACCTAGTTATCCTTTGGACGGTTTTTGTAGAATGATATCATATCAATTCCGGTTGCATCGGAATGATTAAAAATCTGGCTTTTTGGTTAGAAAACATAGATACTGGCGGGCGCAAGCATTCATTGGTGTCAACTTAACACCAAACCCTTGCCCTGCCTAGAACTTAAGTTCTAGGCTAATAGCTCAAGTCCACAAAGCGTGGACTAAAGATTTTTGAGCAGATTGAGTCATCTTTAGATGACTTGAGCTATGAGCAAGGAACTTAAGTTCCTTGTGGGGTAAGGATTTCACCTTAAGTTGACACCAATGGCAAGCATTGCGCCCCAACCAGAATGAATATTATCCCAATGTAGCCGGAATTGATATCAAGCGATCATAAATTTATCTTCATAGACATATTTGTTACTCTCACTCTCAACTTGATATTGCTCTGCTTGCATATTCCAAAGGCTAGTATATTCTCCATTTTGCTGCAAAAGTTCCTCGTGAGTACCCACCTCAACTAACTTGCCAGCTTTCAGCACTAGAATCCGATCTGCTAGACGTACAGAAGCTAGTCTATGGGTGACTAAAATAGCAGTCTTTCCCTTGACTAACTCAGCAAAGCTACGATACATCTCGTATTCACTACGGGGATCTAGAGCTGCTGTTGGTTCATCCAAAATCATAATTTGCGCTTCTTTTTCCCGCACAAAAGCCCGTGCGATCGCTATTTTTTGCCACTCTCCTCCAGACATTTCAGTACCATTAAATCGCTTGCCTAAAGGTGTTGCATATCCTTCTGCAAGCTTCTTCACTTTAGCGGCAATTTCCGATTTTTCGCTAGCACATTTTATTTTTTCTAAGTCGTCCATTGCTGAGATATCCCCCAAGGCAATATTTTGACCAATGGTGAGAGCATAGCGGCAAAAATCTTGGAATACCACACCAATTTGCCGCCGCCATTGTTCAATATCCAAATCTTTGAGATTTTCCTCATCTACAAAAATATTGCCTTGAGTAGGGTCATATAAGCGAGACAAAAGTTTTACTAAGGTACTTTTTCCCGCGCCATTTTCTCCCACTATAGCAACGGTTTCACCGGGATTTAACTTAAAAGAAATATTGCTTAAAGCTAGCCTGCCATCGGAATAAGCAAACTCCACATTATCAAAGACAATACCTGACTTAATTGGCTTAGGGGTTGGCTTTCCAGGAATGCATATTGGCATAACGGATTCAGAATCCATAAACTTAAAAAATAGCTCCATAAACAACATGGATTTTTGCATGTTTGTAAAAAGCTGGAGCAATTGATTGATATTGCTTTGGACGTAACCAAGAGACTGAATCAACAACAGGATACTTCCCGGAGTTAATTTACCAGATAGAGCTTGCAGAATCACCCAACAAAAGCAAAATCCATTGCCCAGAACACTTAATATTCCCAGAGCACTTAAAATCAAAGCTTGTCGGTTTTGCAGATTATGAATAAGCTGACGCCTATCTTCAAAAACTTCTAGATAAAATTGACTAAATAAAGAGCTCAGCCCAAACAGACGTACCTCTTTAGCAAAGGTATCTGTTAACAGCAGTCCAGAGTAATACTTCATGCGGCGAGCTTGAGGACTTTTATAAAAAACTGCCCCCCAAATTCCTGACTCAAGTTTCAAGGAAGCATAAGTTTGCGGTAAGTAGGTCAATAAAATTAATAAGGGTATCCACCAGTCTACAGTAAACAATAAAGCAAACATAGTTGTCAGGGTAACCAATATTTTTAAACCGTTTGAAAAAACCATTAACAGGTTGATTGGCTCCTGAGCTATGCTTCCTTGAAGGATTTCTAACTTGTTGTAAAACTCTGCATTCTCAAAATTATTAATATCAGCAAAACTATTAGCCTTCTTTATTAATTTCAGGTTAAAACTAGCCATCAGATGATCTGACAGCTTGATAAAAGCAATGTTAACCCAAGGGTTGAGCAGATTATCTAATAACAGTGCTCCAATCCAAAGCGACACAAGAGTAGTGATGATTTTCCAATCATATTCTCCTCCTGGGGCTAGGTAAGAAACTTGGTCTACTACTCGTTTTTGAATTCCTACAGTGATTGCAGGAATTAAACTTTGCAACAACAAGACAATGAAGACAAATACCGTTAGTTTTGGTGCAGTTGTCCACAATAAAACTAGAGAAAAACGAATACTTTTACTGAAAGTCCCTAGAGATTGCTTGAATTTAGCGATAAAATTTTCTTCGTTATCTTGATTGGTATTTTCCTCAGAATTATCTTGGTCACTAGCCGTTATTGGTTTCTCAGAATTATCTTGGTGATTATTTTCCTCAGAATTATCTTGGTCACTAGCTGTTATTGGTTCCTCAGAATTATCTTGGTGATGATTGTCCTCACTAGCCGTTATCTGTTCGCTGGATTGACTCATTAAATGCCCCTTGTCATTAACCCTGTTTCAGAAAAATTACCGAATTGCTGACTCCACGTTCTTCCCCAACGCTTGCCAAAAGCATTATGCTGTTACCAATGGATAATGGATAATTATTCATTATTCATTATCCATCATTAATTAATGAACAGTTCATCGGCAAAATCAGCAAGCCCTAGTGAAGATTGCCTTAACTGCCTCTGCCACTCGTCGGATCTGCTCTTGGGTTAACTTCAGTCCACTGGGAAGATAGAAACCACGACGAGCTAACCCTTCGGCAACAGGACAAGACTCATTTTGCAATAATCCCCTTTTGTGCAATACAGGTTGTTCGTGCAAGCACCAAAAGAAGGGACGGGTACCGATATTGTGCTGACGCAGCCGCTTCATCGCTTCGACTGCCTCAAACGGAATCTCTTCTTTTAACACCAATCCATACACCCAATATATATTTTCTGAATAGTCGGTGTGGGGGACAGGTAACTCTAACCCAGAGACATTTGCCAAAAGTTCTGTGTAAAGCTTTCCCATCGAGTGCTTTTGGGCAACAAATTCATCTAAGCGTTCTAATTGTGCTAATCCTACTGCTGCCTGTAAGTTGCTCATACGGAGGTTCCACCCTAATTCTTCATGAATGAAGCGTTGTTGGGGTTGAAAGCACAAATTTCGTAGAGAACTACAGCGTTGGGCAAGATTCTCATCGTCAGTGAGAATCATTCCCCCTTCTCCAGTAGTGATGTGTTTGTTGGGATAGAAGCTAAAAGTACTGATGTCTCCAAAGCTGCCACAGGGCTTTCCATGATAGGTTTGACCATGCATCTCGGCAGCATCTTCAATGAGTTTCAACCCATACTTTTGGGTTAGAGCTAGCACTGGAGCCATGTCAACTGGTAATCCATAAATGTGAACCACCATAATGGCTTTAGTTTTGGAGGTAATCTTGGCTTCTATCTGACTGACATCCATATTCCAGGTATCGGGATGACAGTCTACCACAACTGGAATAGCACCCGCTCGTACAATTGCCGTAGCACAGGAGATAATTGTAAAGGTTGGAAGTATTACTTCGTCCCCCTCGCCGATTCCTAAAGCAACAACCGCAGCATCTAGAGCCATAGAACCATTACAGACAGCAATTCCATATTTGCGTCCGACTCGCTCAGCCAAAGCTACTTCAAACTGCTTAACAAAGGAACCTTCAGAAGAAATCCAACCCGTATCAATACACTCATTCAGATATTGCTTTTCCTTGCCATTGAGTAATGGTTCATTAACGGGAATAAAACTGGTCATTATTAATAAGCTTATCTTGGCTCAACAATTTTAACTTGGTCGGCATCAATGCTAGAAAAACGGGTTTTATCCCGATTACCAAGGAAAGGACCTTGCTTGACTTCGATCATTTCTACCTCTTCTAAGACTTCAAAACCGTGTCCTCCTTGGTTGAGTAAAATCGTATCTCCTGTTTTCAAGATGCGACTTTCTAAATATTCTTGATTCTCAGTATAAAAATCTACTCGTAATTTTCCTTTTTTGATCACCAGGACTTCTTGAGTGTGGAATGCTTCTCGACGTATTTGATTGTGGCGGTGGGGGACGATGGACTTACCTTGAGGATGCTTCATATAGGCAAGTTGTTGAGAAAAATTATCAGGAGTACAAAAATGAATACCCGCTTCATCGAATTCAGCCATAATGAGGATAGCAAGAATTTGATTGTTGTGGACAATGTTTTGAATCATTTTGCTTGATTGATTTTGCTCTTTGTGGACAATGTTTTGAACCATTTTGCTTGATTGGTTTTGCTCTTTGTGGACAATGTTTTGAAGCATTTTGCTTGATTGGTTTTGCTCGTTATGGACAATATTTTGAACCATTTCGCTTGATTGGTTTTGCTCGTTGTGGATAATGTTTTGAACCATTTTTCTTGATTAATCTTGCTAGTTGATTAGATGTTGTGGTCAGCAGGGTAAAAAAACTTGGTTTTTAACCAAAATGCTGGGATAAAACCTCAAATAGGGGGTTTGAGGAGCGATTCAACATATTGCTGAAATCATCACCAAGTTCGTAATCCATCGCATCCCAAGCTTCTTCACGAAAGGCGTAGGCAGTCCAACTCCAACCATGCTCGTTAAAGATGGAGATTAAATCCTGTAGATATCTCGTTGCTCCTCTGGCTTCCCGATGAAGACCAAATTCCCCTACCAAGATTTGGGAAGAAGGAATACCATGCTTTTGCTGCCAGTCCGCTACAGGGGACAGCAACTCCGCCAAACGATTGCGGTCCCAGTATTCACAATCTGCATAACGCTTGACCCGGTGAAAGGGCATCATGCCGGGATAACAGAACATTCCTCGATTTTGGGCTCGGTTGGTAAAGATCCGTGGAGCATAGATATGGAAAGAATAAGCGATCGCAGGATCTGGGATGGGTTGTAAATATGCCATAGTTAGGGGGCTACCCCAATAACTCGATTCCAGAACGATGATGCGTTCAGTGTCCACTTGGCGGATTGCTGCAACTACATCTCGATAAAACTGGTTCAACATCGGGCTCCAGTCGGTACCCATATCATCATCAAAGGAAAGTTCTGTTTCATCGGGCAAACAGGGTTCATTGAGCGGGTCATAGGCAATCAGATTGGGACAATCCTGCAACTCGGCTGCAATCTGTCCCCAAAATCGGATCGCCTCTTGTTGAATGGTTTGGTCTTTCCAGAGACGTAGATCGTAGGATTTCCCACGGAAAATTCGACCGGGTATATTCGCGAAAGAGAGAATAACAGACAAGCCGCAGGTTTCGGCTTTCCGAATAGATCGTTTCAAACGTTGAATGTTTTCGGGGGTGAGTACACCCTGGGCTCCCTCCTTATCGAGCAAATACCGAAAGTCTTGGGTATCACCACAAGCTCCCAAACGGATCACTTTCATCCCATACTGGGCTGCCGCTTCAAAATCGATTCTCTGGGCTTCAGAGAACATGTTCATGCCCTGAAAACCCTGGAGCCAGATTTGCTGGGGGGTTAAGGGTGCTTCAGAATAAGCCGTTGGAGTAACAGTAGTCGTCGGCAATGTGTCACCGGGAGGCCAACCGGCTCTCATGTGCTCAATATAAAAATTGATTCTTTGGTCCATAACCAAGGGGTTATGGTACAAAGCTACTGAAGGATCTTCTGCGGAGGCTGTCATTTCAATGATGTGATCAGCCTTAATTTTCCAGATGGGGATCTTCAGATGATGGCAGAGGACAAATGAGAGCCAGTAGTCATCAATAAGGATATTGTCGTAGGGGCCAAGATCGTAACTAGAGGCTTGTTTTAGCAATTGTTTAGAGATTAGGCAATTATCAGCATGGAGAAAATGAATCTCGCGATCATCAACGGTTTCATCAAAAAAGGTCATGAACTCGTAATCAGTCCAAAACTTCTCTGGATGTTCTTCATCGAGGATGTGGGGGCGAAACACATGTCCTCGGCAGCAAAGTACTGCCTCAGGACCATATTCCTGCCATTTGTTCATAAAGGTAGCTATATATTGGTCGCTGGGCAGGACATCATCATCACAAATCAACATCAGATCGCTGCGCATCAGATGGGCTAAAGCTAAGCGAATAATACAATAAAAGTTTTCTGAGGAATGAATTAACTTAATATTAAGTTTGTCTTGAAATTTTGCCACAATGGTATCGATGCGTTCTCGTTCATTGATGTTGTTATTCCACAACAGAATCTCAAAACTACCCTGAAATTGTTGCTGAACAAACCGCTCTAGCAAAGGAGCCATATTTTCGACTCTTTTGTAGGAACAGATGACAACGCTTACATCAAAGGATTGAAATCGTTGAGGACAGCTGGAAGGCTTCGGGAGGCTCCGATAGATCGATGAATTCTGGAGTTGCTCTAGAAAAGATTGGGGGCTTAAGTCAGCTTTGAGATAGACTACAGGAACTTTCACACCATAATCAAGTAAGCGCTCCTTGAGCTCATGATCAAAAGTAAATAAACCTTGACAGTGGGGGGATGATTTCTGCCAACTTGGGTGGGTAATTAGATGCTTAAGATCAATCACATTGGGGTGATTTAAATCAGATATGTCATGAATAAATCCGACCCAAGGCGTTGTTAATATTTCACCGGTAGCAATGACTTGTTCTACAGAGCTAATCAATAACGTACCATCTTCAGTATGTAACTGGTTATGGAGCAGCTGCCAAGTCTCTTGCAAAACTTGATATCTATCGTTTCCTAGAGTAGATTCCTCTAAACGAAATTTAGGTACAGTAGTGAGCATATTAAACGACCTCAAGGTTGGTAAAACTTAATAAAAACAATCTCTAACGAACAAAGTAATCTGGCAGTGAATCAATATAATTTGCCAGGTCTCCATAAATGTTTTTCAATAGCTCAATTTGTCGTTCTGGCAGTGACTGATAATTGGAATTTCTTTGCCAATACTCAAAAAACTTCCGTTTTCTAGTCTCAATTTCCATAAAATCTAAAATAACATCTTTATGTTGATACATTTTTTCATACTTCATTACCATAATTGGATAAGTTTGTCCATAGTCTTTCTCTGTCCAATTTTTAACATGATCAGACAATAAAAATAGATCTTCTCCATTCTCTAAATAGTCCGCCAGACTCCAATCTTGGTTAAACTTTTGGCTATATTCTGGTGGGACTGTTAAGCGTTCAAGGGCCCAATAATGAAATCCACGGCGGAATAAGGAGCAGACTGAGTTATAGGGATTACCGACAACATATAATACTCGATACCCTGGCCTAACATAGACATTAGGATAATCTTTAGGATTAATCGGTATTCTCAAGTGTTTCCAAATGCCATAATCATCAGCATAGAGACCCCCATCATAGGGTGAGAATACATTTACTCCACAATTCTCTGCATACTCATATAAAAATGTAGTTC
>JAAHHL010000306.1 GCA_010672185.1 Caldora sp. SIO3E6
TTATATTCAGATGCACATAGTAATCGAGCCTGAATTTGCCGAAGCTATTGATGATATTGCTGAACAAATTGAAGAAGATATCCAAATGCACTACGGTCCAATTCAAATTACTTTTTATATTGAACAGAATTTGACAGGAGATCAGTCTGATACTAAATCCGGTTTAGATACCCTATCTTAATAAAACTGATAAAACCCTGTAGAGACGTTTCATGAAACGTCTCTACAAGGTAGTAAATAGGGCTTGCTGAATAAGTAACAAGTAACAAGTAATAAGTAATAAGTAAGAACGAATGCAGCAAACCCTACCTATTGCTAGGCGACAAATGATAAACAACAAATAACAAACAACCAACAACCAACAACCAACAACCAACCACAAATAACTAAACTACGCTAAATATTCTACAATCTACCAGATAAGGGGAATTAAATGCAGTCATTTCCCCAGCTTTTTTCCCAGGGATGGGGAATAATCTGGCGGAGAGGGGTTTATTGAGTTTAATTGCCAAAGCTGCTAAATCCATTAAAATAGCTTCTAGCTGTTCAATAGTTATATCCCCTGGAAGGGGAACTGTATCTAATCCACAACCACAAACTGCGGAATATAACAGTAGATTGGTGAGATTGTAGGTTTGCTCATTGGCTCTTTGAGCTAGTCCGAGGTCTTCGCAAACTGGTAGCATCAAACCAGAGTAACCACACAATTTTACGGATAAACTTTTCAATACCCGAGTAATTACAGCAGAAATAGCCAAAGTACCTTGATGGCCAAATTTATTCAATCCCAGCCTTTCATAAGCAAAGGCAATACTAGCATCTTTCTCTAGGGTGGGAGCAAGGGAGGAGTCAATTCCCCGATATTCAATCTGGAATAGTTGAGAAACCTGTTTTGCTAAAGTTTCAATTTTAGTTAATTCTGTTTCTAACAGGAAGCTGAGATTATGTTCCGCTTCTCGGAGATTGTCGGAGTTGGTAAATGCTTCCATTACTAAGTCAGGAAACTCTAAAGCAAGGGCAAAAGAAGTATTACCTTGATGGTAGGAGGTAGGGAAAAAGGGAATTCCTGGAGGACAGTTTGCCCAAGTACAAAAGCGAAAGTTGCCATAACCATTGGCTGTGACTTCAGAAATCCGCTTAATTACTTGGGCAGAGGCTCGGATATTCTCAAAATTGATACCACTTGCGGTATCACCGATGTTACTGGAACAGTAGATGATTGAGGTATTTTGGTTAATTTCCGGTATCAGGGCAATGTGCTCAGGCTGGCTTACATGACCGATACTGAAAAATTCAACTTGTAGATTATGGCAAAATTGCTCGAGATTTTGAACTTGTTGAACAATTTCTTTAGCAGTTAAACCAACTAAATATTCTCCCCAAGAGTTGGTAGCAATCCGGGTTGTTTGCACTTCGTAGCCTTGTTGGACAAAAAAGTCCTTGGCTTGCTGGTTAAAGGCAGCTACTTGTTGAATTTTTTGTAACTGGTTTGCCGATTGGAGTAATAAACCAGTGGTGATAGCTCTAATTTTCATAAATTTTACTAATCCCTAAGTGGGATTCCCTCGTAAGCTTCCTAAGCTGCTGTAGAATTGTGCTTTAGTCAGACATACTAAAAAATCTGCCAATCTTTAGCAGGTAGATGAATGATAAGGGTTGCGGAGTTTACCATACTCTCATTGTAGATGCTTTCTTCGGTTAAAGGAAAAAGTGTAACCGAACGTAAAATCAAACCTTTATCCTTTACCTAACTGGGAGTAAAAAGTCTGTTCAACTATACTGAACACAGAGTTTGAGGATATCTTTGAGCTCCACTTCCCGCACACAGTCCATAGCTTCCTCCACACTGAACCATTCGCGCTTTCGATATTGAGCTTCTAGCCAATCTTCTAACACTGTTTCCACTCGCATTAAAAATACTTCAACTCGACAGATGCCTCCCCATTTGCGATATTCGTAAGTACCCATCAAAGTTGGCAATACCTTACCAATCACTCCTGCTTCTTCCCAAGCTTCCTTTGCTGCTGAGTCTTGAGGAGTCATTCCTGGTTCAACCAATCCTTTGGGAATAATCCAGCGTTTGCTACTTATGGAAGTAATTAGCAAGACTTCGATGTTGCCATCTCTGAGGCGATAGGGAATCACCCCAGATTGTTCAATATACAAAGTTGGTTTGTGACTCATGGAAGATTAGTGGAGGTTGAGTTAAAGAGCTACCTCAATGATGCTGTTAGCAACGCTATCATAGTAAGAAAATGGTTGCTTGAGAAAGGAAGCACCCCGATTTGGTAAGTAGGTGGACAAAATGAACTATCAAAAGAGACCTAACCCCTAACCCCCTGAGTTGCAAGGGAAGGAGGAAGACTCCCCTCTCCTGGTAAGAGAGGGGTTGGGGGAGAGGTTATACAAGTAATTGTGCCTAACTACTTAGAGGTAGTACGAGCATCTTGATCGCTAGTACTCTGAAGGCAGTCCTGATGCAAGTAGGAGCTATTTCTATAGTACAAAAAACAAACAACAAATGAGGTAACATAATGATTTCGTTTATTCCTATAGAACAGGGCAATATTATTGGCTTAGAAATAGACGGCAAGATTGAGACTAGGGATATTGAGCAAATGATTGCGGTGGTTGAGGAAAAGTTAAAATCCCATAAACCGCTTCGTGCTTATGTTCAAGTCAAAAGCCTGGGTGGAGTTTCCTTAGATGGATTTTTGGAAGATTTGAAGTTTGCATTGCGACACCTGAATGATTTTGAGAGAAAAGCTGTAGTTTGTGAACCAAGTTGGTTGACTAAGATAGCTGCTGTGAGCAGCAAACTTTTTCCCAGTATCGAAGTTAAGTGTTTTTCTTGGTCTGAGCAAGAACAGGCGATGGCATGGATTAAAAATTGATCAGGCAAGAGGTGATTTTTACCACAAAGACACAAAGTTCACTCCTTTGGCAGTAAGCTGGTTTACGGCGTTTGCAAAAATCATACTGTCTATGGCAACGATTAACGATAACTACCTGAAACTTAAAGCCGGTTACCTGTTTCCGGAAATTGCTCGACGGGTTAATGCTTTTGCACAAACCAATCCCGATGCCTCAATTATTAAACTGGGTATTGGTGATGTCACAGAACCCTTACCAGAAGCTTGCCGCACTGCTATGATTAAAGCAGTAGAAGACATGGGCGATCGCGCTACCTTCAAAGGCTATGGCCCAGAACAAGGCTACTCCTGGTTACGGGAAAAAATTGCCACCCAAGATTTTCAAGCCAGGGGATGCGAGATTGATGCGGGGGAAATTTTTATTTCTGACGGTTCCAAGTGTGATACCGGCAATATTCTAGATATATTTGGTAGCAACAATACCATCGCTGTTACGGATCCTGTCTATCCTGTCTATGTAGATACCAACGTGATGGCAGGAAATACTGGCTCTGCTAATGATGCCGGGGAGTTTGAAGGGTTAGTTTATCTGCCGATTTCAGCGGAAAATAACTTCACCGCCGAAATTCCTTCTCAGAAAGTAGATCTAATCTATTTGTGCTTCCCTAATAACCCCACTGGAGCAACGGCTAGCAAGGATTACCTGAAAACCTGGGTAGATTATGCTAATAGTCATGGCTCTATCATTCTTTTCGATGCTGCTTACGAAGCCTTTATTACTGAGCCAGACTTACCCCATTCCATCTACGAGATTGAGGGAGCAAGGAATTGTGCGATCGAATTTCGTTCTTTTTCTAAGAATGCAGGTTTCACCGGAACCCGGTGTGCTCTCACTGTAGTACCGAAAACGCTAACAGGAAAAGCTGCTGATGGTTCAGATGTGGAATTGTGGAAACTGTGGAACCGTCGCCAGTCTACTAAGTTTAATGGGGTATCCTATCTCGTACAACGAGGAGCAGAGGCAGTTTACTCAGAAGCAGGGCAAGGGCAAGTTAAAGCTTTAGTCAGCTTTTATTTAGAAAATGCCAAAATTATCCGAGAGCAACTCACTGAAGCGGGATTAGCAGTGTATGGGGGAATCAATGCACCTTATATCTGGCTCAAAACCCCTAATGAGCTTTCTAGTTGGGATTTCTTTGATAAATTGCTCCAAACAACAAATATTGTAGGAACACCTGGTTCTGGGTTTGGTGCTGCTGGGGAAGGCTACTTCCGAATTTCAGCGTTTAATAGTCGAGAGAATGTGAACGAGGCGATGAAGCGAATTCTTGAGAAATTTAAGGTCTAAGTTTGCTCATCTTTGCCAATAGTTTCTGTAGGCTAACTATTACTCTTGATCTGGCTCACCACTGCTTGTTACTGGAGTAGTTAGCGCCTACAGGAACTATAATAGTGCTCAGAGCAAATAGTGGGTGAGCGAAAAAAAGGGTGGGGAGCGGAGGAGCGGAGGAGCGGAGGAGCGGAGGAGCGGAGGAGCGGAGGAAGAAGAGAGAACTGATAATTTTTGGATACAACGCTCAAGAAATCCCATTCAAAATTTCGTTCACCCGCAAATAGTTAACAAATTGGGTGAAGCTTCCCCTAGCCAATCTCTACAAAACCAGAGGTCAAAATGGTACAAACACCAACTCAACCGGAAACTGAAACACTATTACTCGAGTTCCCCAAAACCCTTAAGCTCTATGTTACCCAAGAACAGTTTGCTGCTTTAGCTGCCAGCAATCGAGAGTTGCGACTGGAAAGAAGTGTAGGAGGAGAGTTAATTGTGAATCCACCAACAGGTTGGGAAACGGGGAAACGGAATAGCAGAATTACTGGACAACTCGATCGCTGGGATGAAGAACAGGAAAACCTGGGGCAGGTTTTTGACTCATCTACTGGATTTATTTTACCCAATGGCGCAACTCGTTCTCCCGATGCTTCTTGGGTAAGTCAAAAACGTTGGGATGCACTGAAACCAGAGCAAAAGGGAACCTTTGCTCATATTTGTCCTGATTTTGTAGTAGAGTTGCGCTCAGCTTCAGATACCTTAAAGTCTCTGCAAGAAAAAATGCAGGAGTATTTGGACAATGGCGCTGTTTTAGGTTGGTTAATCGATCCACGAAATAGAAAAGTAGAAATTTATCGACTGGGCTCAGAAGTGGAGGTTTTGTCCAATCCGGTTGAGTTATCAGGTGAGGGAGTATTACCCGGTTTTCGGTTAAATTTGCGTCGGGTGTGGGGGCTCAGGGGGTGACAAGACACTGGCAAAGTAGTCAGGGTGTAGGGAAAAAGATGCTCAACGCGACCAATGGCAGAAGCATGGTTAAATTATTGAGTTCACCCAATCAATATACAGGAACCTCAAATGTAGGAATCCAAGTTAAAATAGCAGTATTTTCCGAAGGCATTGAAGTCGTACTAGGGGTGGCACGAGGTTGGTTGAAGTATTCATAGGTTACGCTGGAAATCTGGCGAATCAGCTTTTGAGCACTATCATCATTATGGGGACGCTTAACCATTGCCACGACGATGTAACGTTTGCCCGTAGGCATATCCACTAAACCAAAATCAGCTAGCACAGAACCGATATTGCCAGTTTTATGGGCAATGGTGGCTCCTGGGCCTAATCCTTGGGGTAACATGGTGTTCGTCTCGGTTTTATGCATAATGTCTAGTAGGCGATCGCGCGATCGCCTGGATGTCAATTTTCCTTGATTGACAACTGACATCAAATATGCTAAGTCTCTAGGGCTAGTAGTATTCGTGCCTTCTAAGTCCGGCAGAGGATTACGGATTACTGTGGCTTTCAAACCCCAAGAAGTAAAGCGTTGATTAAGGGCATTAGGGCCACCAAGTCGAGTAATGATCATATTAGTGGCGGTATTATCACTAATGGCAATCATTTTAGTTACCACCTCTAATGCAGTATATTGTCTTCCTGGCTTTTGATACTGCAAATCCCCAGAACCTCCAGCAATCAGGTTCTCTTGCAGGATTAGAGGTTCATCCAAACGGATTTTGCCTGCATCGACATCTTGAAAGAAAGCTACCAAGATTGGTACTTTGATCGTGCTAGCTGAAGAAAAAATATCACTACTTCGCCAGTCAAGGTAGGCTCCGGTATCGAGATCAATGATAAAAACTCCTGGTTGCAAGTTCGGGTGTTGCGTAAATAGAGTTTCCATTTGAGCTTGCAAGGCGGGGATTTCCTGGCGCAAGTTCATTGGTAGAGAACCACTCGCCTGAGTAGGAGTTTCCTGAACTTCTGTTTGGGTAGTATTGTTGGCTTTAACCGGGGTTTTCTCCGAGGGATTCAAGATAGACAATGTAGTTCCCGCGATCGCACCGATGCCAAGGCCCACAACTACCATACGGACGATATAAAGCAATGAGCTGACAGGACGTTTTAGTTTACGCCTACCTCTCGGATTTCTCTTTAGGTGAACAGATTCGGGGTTAGGCTGTTGCCTGCTTAGTTGATTACTGGCTACTCCTCCAGGAACTGGTTTAATAGCTGCCCTTGTCGTCGTTCTTAACTTGTTGTATTCTCGACGCCGTCTGTGGGCATCCCTGGCTGGTTTAACTGGTGGCAATAACTTTCTTCCAGGAATTGGGTTTCCCTGGCGTCCACTACTATTTTGAGGGTATGGTAACTGCGGTACAGAGGGATTTCCTCTAAATCTAGGTAGAGTTGGGTTAATCGGGACAGCCGCTTGCCGCTGCTCTGGATAAGGATAATTGGGAGGGGTCGGTTGGCTTTTTACTGGTCGGCGGGTCTTTGATTTGACAATGGATTGGGGATAGGGAGATTGCTTGGGAGGCTGTGACAGCTTACGCCTTACCTCCTGCTGGGGTGGCTTTTGGAGAGAAGGACTTATTGGCTGAGGGCGCTTTCTACCCCACTGCTGTCGTTGTCCCTTCTGATTATGCTCAGGTTGACGTCTGTTATTCATCGACATTGACACTAACGACACCTCCACTCCCAATAAATTGGTTTTAGACTACCCTCGACCCCTGGAAAATTTGGTATATACCAAATCTATTCTAGAACGACTTCGGCTCTGAGCCATCATCAACGTGGAGAATTGAGAATTGAGAATTGAGAATTGAGAATGGAAAATTGAGAATGGGCAACTTCGGAAGAATTTACTTTCATAACCTGGTGTTGAACCTTTTTCATCAGGAATAACTCCTGCCTCCTGACTTGAAAGAGACGCGGGGACGCGGGGACGCGGGGACGCGGAGAGAGGGACTTTCATGCATGGTGGGGTGGGGTGGTGAAAAATTTTTTCATCGGGACTGCCTCCTGTCTCTTGCCTCCTGCCTCCTGCCTCCGGGTGAACGAAATTTTGGTTGGGACTTCCTAGCTAAGTATCCAAAAATTATCAGTTCTCTCTTCTTCCTCCGCTCCTCCGCTCCTCCGCTCCTCCGCTCCTCTGCTCCTCCGCTCCTCCGCTCCTCCGCTCCTCCGCTCCTCCGCTCCTCTGCTCCTCCGCTCCTCCGCTCCTCCGCTCCTCCGCTCCTCCGCTCCTCTACTCCTCTACTCCTCCGCTCCTCTGCTCCTCCACTCCCCACCCTTTTTTCGCTCACCCCCTGCCTCCTGCCTCC
>JAAHHL010000307.1 GCA_010672185.1 Caldora sp. SIO3E6
TCAATGGTTTTGCTGTCTGGGCTAAAACTTACGCTGAACACTGAACCGCTATGACCTTCAAGGGTATCTAACTTACTGCCGTCAGCTTGCCACAGTCGCACGGTTCCATCCTCTCCTGCTGAAGCAATAGTTTTGCCGTCTGGGCTGAAACTTACGCTCAAAACTGGACTGCTATGACCTTCAAGGGTAGCTAACTCGCTACCATCGGCTTGCCACAGTCGCACGGTTCTATCCTCTCCTGCTGAAGCAATGGTTTTGCCGTCTGGGCTGAAACTTACGCTCCAAACTAGACCGCTATGACCTTGTTGGATGAGGTTATGTGTTCTGATGCCGTAAACCACTTGGCGTAGAGCTGTGAGTGACCTGATTTTCGTGTCAGGTTCTAGCCAATTTTTCTCGGCTAAAGCTCTGGCTTGACCCTCAGCCTGCAAGGCTGTCGTAAGGGCTTCAATTTCAAAACCGGAATTAAAAAAATTTTTAGCGTTTAGACTTTGGGCTAAAACCTCAGCATTTTCTTTTCCCCTTTCTGCATTCCCGGCAGAGATAAATGCTCTCTTTGTTGAGATAGCTAAGAGAACTACTGCTGCCACTGCCCCCACTAATGACCACTTCAACAGCCGTATCCGTCCTGCTTCTGCCTTTTCCGCTTTTGTCTTTGCCTCTTTGAATGCCTTGCTAAAATCAGCATTAAATTTCTGGCGAATTGGTTCTACGAGATAATCGTGTACTAACTGATAACGGCCTTCTGGTTCCTGTCGCCAATGTATGACTAGACCGGAACCTATGAGGATGGGGAGAAGAGGAGACGCGGTGACGTGGTGACGGGGAGACATGGAGATGGGTGTAAGATTTAAGTTGGATTCTAATTCGGCTTGAGTGCGGAGGGTTCGTCTCCCTTTCTCATCGGTGAGGGAGGCTAAGATTTGCCATGCTATTGGGATGTTTTCTTCTCCACAGTCTGCGACTACCATGTTTAACCAGCGTTGAGCTAAAGTTGCTTTGGGATTGGAGCCTAGCTGCTGATATTGGCTGAGGGTGGTGATTTTTATTTTTTCCGCTTGTAATTGTGCTCCAACTATCTGCAATTCAATAGGACGTACTTGCTTTAATTCTGTCGCTAAATCATTAACTAGGGCTGTAATTAACTTGTCCTCCAGCCGAAATTGGCTACGCTCTGTCAGTTTAGTAATTACAGTTCTTGCTGTTTCTGGTGAAAAGTTGCCCAAATAGTAACGTTGGTCTTTCCTGAGCAGATCGCTCTCTAAGCCTTCACTCTCAGCAAGCCTCTCAAACTCTAACAAATAATGTAGATAGTCCTCCCGCAGAGCTAGTATGACTTTGACAAAAGGTATTTCTTTTCCCTTGACACAGTCGAGTAAAAATTGATAGAGTTCATTACGCAGCGGTAGGTGTGAGCATACAAAAAAGAATTCCTCAAATTGGTCAAACACCAACACCGTTAACAAGTGTCTCTCGGCATTAGCTTGTAACTGAGTTCTAATAGCTTCAATCGAATCAAGAGGAGTTGCTAACTCAATTCCTTTATAAATCCGTAGCGCTTCGGCCAACTCCTTCCCCAAAGCCTTCACCCAATCAGTATAAATTGTGAGTTTTACAGGCAAAGTCAAGCGATCGCCAATTGCTTTTTTTCCCAGCACAGGAATCAATCCCGCACTAATCAAAGAACTCTTACCCACTCCCGATGGCCCGTAAAGGACAGTTAGTTTGTGTTGGGGTAAGGCAATGCGTTCATTAACTAAATACTCAATATCCTGCTTTCTGCCGAAAGGATAACCCGACGAGATCCAAGAAGGAAAAAAAGTTATATCCCCCTTGTCTCCCTTGTCTCCTCTCTCTCTCCTCCCCGCGTATCCGTGTCTCCGCGTCCCCGCGTCTTCCACCCCCGCGTCTTCATCAAACAGCACAGGTTGAAGTTGTCCTGCACCAATAAAGGCTCTTAACTGGAACTGTAATTCAATTGTTTGTTGTTTTTGCTTAATCTCGAAGGCTTTGAGGTATTGTTTTTGGGAGAAATAAAGCGATCGCAATTTCGAAAGCAGTTTAACGTAAGTCAGCGGCTCAGATTGTGGTTGAGTTACTTTTATCCCCTTTTCTAAACAGTCAATAGCCTCCTGAGTTTGGTTAAGCTGTCGTAGCGCTTGAGCGAGAATAAGAAAGGGATGGGGGGATAAGACGTGGAGACGCGGAGACGCGGAGACACAGAGATGGGTGGATTGGGGAGATGTTTGTACAGATAGTGCTTGTTGGGCAAATTCTTTCGCTTGTTGCCATTGGTTAAAATTGAGGGCAACTTCTGCTAGAAAACTGTAATCCTGAGCTAATTTACTTCTACCTCCTGCCTCCTCCTGCAACTTCAGAGATTTGTGAGCAATTCTTTCCAATTCATCCCAGTCTGCTAGTTGTCGCAGTACTTCACCTAAGTGGTTAATATATAGAGCCACTAAATCCTGCCGATGTGCCTCTTCAAAGCAGTTGATGGCTTGCCGAAAAGTTTCCTTCGCCTGTTGCCAGTAAGATTTACCGTCTGTTTTCTCCTGTTGAGCCTGACGGCAATAGCACCAACCTTGATGTAGCAGCAGTATTCCCCGCCATTCGGGAGATTTCATCTCGCCACACTGCTGATAATGTGCTAAAGCTTGCTCAATCTGATGGTTCGCATAGTCATCTCTACCTAAGATAAATTCTAGATTAGCCGCTAACTTCGGTACTAATTCTTTGCCGCTATCTGGCAAATCCTGTAAAGCCGATTCGATTTCTCGGCGATGAAAGTTACCAAGAATTTCAGTATTAGAGACAAATTCCCCTGCTGTCAGAACCTCATTTAAAATCTGTTGGGTACTGTCAGAGAGAAAAACCATCAACTCAGTAGCAGTGAGGCGAAAGTTAAAAGTTGTACCCCAACTCCTAAAGTCAGGAACTAAACGAATCAGCAGATACAGAATCTGGTCATTTACCCACAATACTAGAGGAAAAGGAAAACTCTTAGGAAACTCTTCCCGCATATTATTGGTAGAAGTCAGCAACTCCTCGATTGCTGCCACTGACTCTAAACCCAACACCATCACCGCCGCTGGTTTTTCCTGTCCTAAAGCTGCCACTAAAGTAGTATAAAGGGTTTGAACGGAAGGTTGCAGAGAAATTTCCTTAATGGGCAAAGAGCATTTTTCCTGCAACCTTTGTCTCAACTCCCCTTGCAGATGTCCATAATTACAACGAGCAAAAAAGAGGGCAAACTCTCCTTCAGAAGCTTCAATTGCCCAGGCTAACTCCTCTAGTACATCATCATTCATGGTTAAGCTGTTAGGCATGAATTCACATCAGCTTCTTGTATTTTTACATTTCCTCAACAAAAGTTGGCGGTCATCCTTATACTTCTTAACTTTGGACAAATTGCTCCCAAACCCTATGTAGGGGCGGGTTCACCCGAAAGAAAGGCAACCACTCGATAATTTAACCAAACCCGCCCCACCGGCATTACCGGGGCGGGTTGAGCACATTGATTTGTCAATGTACTTACCGGATTGGTGAACCCGCCCCTACAGAATACATAATTTACTAAGATTAACTTATTCTGCAGTTACTGCAAGATTTAAGCTTAGGATGGAAATGAATGAACCTCTGCTAAAACAGGATTAATATCAAACCACAAGTCTCCCAAATCATTACGGTATTCAAACACAAACATACTTCGTAATAGGGTTTGATATTCCTCTTCCCCAGTTACTTTTTTAGTTTGTGCAACTTTTTCCAATAGTTCCCATTCATCCGGAGTAATGGCTAAAGTGAACTGATTGGCCTCTTCTCGAATGACTATTTCCAGTCTATTCCTGTCAATAGGTAAGATTTTTCGCTTACGCAAACAGGTGTGAAGTAAGTTCAGCAAATTACGTACATGACCACCGCTAACTCGACATAATCTGTCTAGGGTTGCTGGAGAATCAAACACCTCTGTAACTAAGTTTAACCGCTCTTTGGGCAATTGATCGGGGAATGCTCTGGCTAAAACCATTTGCCGCAATAATTCTAATCCTGCTTCCGAGTCGCTACCGTCTCGCTTTCTCACTGGCACCATAGGCAAAACCGAAGGGTTGATGCCACCTCCTAGGCGATGTTTTAGTGCCTCCCGTTCGTTAGAGAAAGCTAAAACTAAAGGAATGGTATAAACTACATGGCAATGCAGACTGCGTAGTTGCTCACCTCGATTAACAAATAAATATTCTGGTAAACTCTTACCTGAGACATGAGTACGATCACCTACCCGGTCTAAGTTATCAACAATTACCACTAGTCCTGCTTGACTACGCTGTTGTAGTATTTTCTCTGCTGGTTCTAGCAGGTCTTGATTAATGGCTTTGAGCAAATTCTCGGTTTTGGGTTCTAGGTACTGCCTTAATCGGGAACGTACTTGGGGACTCTCCTTCGCTTTGGCGGTAATTTTACCAATACCCAAGGATAATTCCGCTTGTCCCTCCAATTTGACAGGAGTTTGTAAGAAATCACCACATTCTTGCAAGAGGTTGGTAAAGTATCCCCCTTGAGGATTAATATTAACCGCTTCCAAGCTTTCACTTACTCGACGAGCGATCGCCAGTAAAATATCACTAATATCCAAATCCACCATATCCAAATCTTGGGAGGATTCAAAATAAACGACATGAAACCCTTCTTGTTCAAGTTGAGTTTTTAACCGCAACAGTTCAGTAGACTTACCACAGCCAATATGTCCAGTAAATAGCTGACAGGTGTAATCCGGAGACATCAAGCAGATAGTCTCCCCCAACTCCTCTAGGATTTCCGTACCTCGCACCCCAGAAAAATCAATATAATATTGCTGATCTTCAGGATTTTCCAGTCTTAACACCTTACTAGGGTTACAAGCTCGAAAAAATCGCCGTAAATCTGGTTTCATCCTCAGCTACCTATGGTTAATATGCCGTTACGGTGTCTAAATCCTTAAGAGAAAGCCTGTCGATCATTTATTGATTGATAGAGTATTACCTAGCTCAGGCACTAGTGCGATCGCTTAATAAGGGGATGTTGAAGCAGTTACTTGCTCTTAAAGGAAGTTAATCAAACCTGTAAATCATACCAAATCAGCTTGACAAAATCAAACTCATTGCATCAGGAACTCCATTGGCAAGATTGTTGGGTGGTAGCCTACGAGTTAGGGTGATGGTGGTGGAAGTGAATCGATATTAGCCAAGGCAAAATTGAGAACAGCTTCAGCACGGGATATGATTTGTTCTGCTTCGGTTTCTGTAATGTTGGGTTCGAGATCATAATCAGCACGCAGACGAGTTCTTTCTGCATCAATCAGGTAGCGGTGATATTCAACAGGAATACGTCGAGTACGGGCAAATTTTTGGCCAAAAGCAGCAATAACAGCTGAATGCCGAGCGTAAGACAGGTTTTCTCCTTCAAGGAAAGCTGTGGCAATATAAAACAGAGTATAATAGGCACGAGATGCAGCAAATTCTGCAAATCCAGTATTGTTTAATTCTTTGGCTGCTTGCAGACTACGGTTAGCCTTATTTAGGAATCTCTCTTGTTCTGGAGTCATAAGATGACCCCTTCTTGGCGGATATTGCGGAAGAAGGCGGTATTTTGAGATTGAACTTGTTCGTGAGTGGCAAAAGCACAGCTAATCAAGACATTATATTCTAGGCAGAGATTGGCAATGAGATGAGATATGCGATCGCTTTCTTGGGAGTAGACAAAGGAATGTTTAAGGACAATTAAAATATCGATATCAGAATCAAGCTTAGCGTCACCTCTGGCTTGAGAACCAAAGAGAATAATTCGGTCTAATTGTTCTTCGTAAAGGGTTGTCAGTCCCTGATAGATTTGGTTAAGGATAGTTTGGATGGGAATGTTCATTAAAGTTAGGTGGCAGTATTAGGTGTTAGTTACTAGGTTAGTATTGTGGAACTGGCATCTTGCCAGTTTTAAGATTATGGGATAGAAATTGAGACAGGCTAGAAGCCTATTCCACATTGATTGTCTCCACTAGCTAGGGCTTGCTGAATAAGTCGATTGACGCAGGTTTTGAAGTAATAAGTAATAAGTAATAAGTAATAAGTAATAAGTTAAGAGTTCAGGAGGAATTTTCTGGTAAAAGTGCAAGGTTTTTGAACTAAAAAATGCCATTTCCTTGCACTTTGGCTAGACTGAAAACGATTGAAAAGCTTGTCTGGCATGGCTTCCACAGTTATTCAGCAAACCCTAGCTAAGTAACAAGGGGCTTAAGCCCCTTGTCTGAAGCCCCTTATAAATTCATAACAGCTTACTCCCTGCTGCAAAAATTTGGTTAGCAGTCAGCTCAAGATTCGGAAAAATTGAAGAAATAAGCTGCTCTTCATGGCGAAAAAGCTGCTTTTGATACTTATCCCCATCCAGAGTGCAGATAGTCAGAGTCGGTTGCTTGGGGTTGCCAATATAGTCTCTACCCCCTAACCCTAAATAATCCACAATCCAATATTCAGGAACACCGAACAAAGCATAATCTTCTGTTTTGCGAGCATAATCATTTTGCCAATTGGTACTGACAACCTCGACGATAAGTTTAATGGAACTTCCCAGAGTAATGACAGGTTCTTGCTGCCATAGGGGTTCATAAACTAATTGCTTTTGATCTAATATCAGTAAATCTGGACGAAAAGCAGTTTCTGTGCCTAAAACCTTGACAAGACAGCGATAAGGGATTAAAAAATTCTCATTGTTGTTGTCAATGGCAACATTCAGTTTTCTACCAATAAAGGCAGCAACCTGTTCATGGGGGCCAGTAGGTTCGATTTCAATTAATTCCCCATCTATAAGTTCATAACCATCATTGTCGCCATACTGCTCAATGAATTCACGGATGGTTAATTGTTGTGGCAGCAGCTGAAGCATTAGGTTTTAGGTTTTAGGTAGCAGGTAGCAGGTAGCAGGTGGCAGGTTAGTATTGTAGAACTGGTATCAGCAATTGCTACAAACAACAAACAACAAACGACAAACAACAAACAACAAACCTCAATCAATCCGCCAGTTGAAAGGCAACCGTGCATAGACACCCCTAGGATCATCCATATCTGAGAGCATCTCCACCTCCTTTTGTAGCTTCAGCAATTCTACAGTTAGTGGAGCCGGAAGGTTTAGCTTTTGTGTATCTGCCTCACTAGTGAGCTTTTTCAAAATCCTCTCTTCTAGGCTAGGAGAATCTTTGTACTCTTGGATTTCCCAATCATCTCCTAGCTTTGCCTGCTGCGCTGCATATTCAATTGCTTTATCAATACCACCAATCTCGTCTACCAAACCAAGTTTCTTCGCCTCTACACCAGACCATACCCTTCCTTGAGCAATTTCTTCTACCTTTTGTCTGGGCATTTTCCGAGATTCTGCTACCTTATCGAGAAACTGATTATAGATCTGGTCAACAGATTTTTGATAAATTGCCAGCTCTTGCTCCGTTTTCGGGCGGGTGATAGTCTGGCTATCAGCAAAACGACTAGTTTTCACA
>JAAHHL010000308.1 GCA_010672185.1 Caldora sp. SIO3E6
GCTGCTACTGCATACGAGAAAGTCAAATCAGATTTGGCTAATTACCAAACTCAGTTGCAAGGAACTAAGCAGAGTGAGATTGCTTTGGGAGTAGCGAAATTGCAGACAACCACTGCTCAAGCAATCGTAGAGCAAACAGAGAAAGAATTGTCGGAAAAACTCGCTCAAGCTCAAGCTGGTGCTGAGTTAGCCCAACTTCAGACACAAGAAAAACAGACAAAACTAGCCGAATTCAGATTGCAGTTAACCCCTCAGGTATAGGTGACCATGAGAAAACAAATAATCATTGGTGGATTAACTGGATTCAGCTTAACTGTTTTAGCACTGACAACCGGACTGCTCAAGCCGACTATCAAGCTGGTAGCTTTGAGCAGTCTGGGAATCATCCCAGTTAGCATAATTGTCAGTGAGAATATCCACCGTCACGCTAATCAGAAAGTACAAAAGCTAGAGAATTCCTTAAGTGAGGCTAGAGGTGAACTAAAGCAACTGGAGACTGTCCAGGGTGATAATGGTAGGTTATCCCAAGGCATAGCTGAATTGAAAATCGAGCTATCGGAGGTTCAGAATTCACTATCTTTGTTAAGTACCGAATACAGGAAGCTACAAACCTCATATCAAATTCAGAGCGCTCAAAATGAGGAATTGAAAACCAAGACACAGAATCTTTCAGCACAGGTGGCTGAATATGAAGAAACCTACTCAAACGAATTAGAGAGCGAACTGAAGCAAAGGATTGAAGAATACACCACCAAAGACAGAGAAGTCCTCAAAGCTAAGTACAGAGCTCTCTTAGAGGAAGGTGAAGTCATCTATGCTGAGGCAATGTCAATAAGTGAAAAGTACAAGGCTTGGGCTGGTGAGGTAGCTAAGAGACATCAAGACAGAAAAGCTTACATGATAGGACTCACAGGCGAGTTCAACAAGCGGATTGGGGAAGCTCAAGAGGCTTGGGAAGTTGAGCGTAGTCATCTAATCACACAGGTTGAGACTCTAAATGAGAAAGTGGCAAGGCTCCAGCAACAATTAGCCGGTGATTTGGTTGAGCCTGAGTATGGTCAGTTCGGCTACTCAGTAGAGGGTAAGATAGCCAATGATATAGCCCGTTGGTGTTGGGATAACTTGCAAGTCCCCTTGTCTGTCAAAGGCTTCTACAAGCGTTCTGAAGGGACTGTAGACACTGGATATGGTTACAGTCACTCAACCCCAGTAGAAGCGCTCTTACTGGATTTACAGAGGCACTCAGAGAACATTGCTAGAAGTCTAGGTATCCACAAAATCGTAACCGTCCGCAAACTTGAGATAGCTGATTTATTGGTTCTCAGCTTCCGTCGTGAGCCAGCAATCAAAGAAGATGAACTTAAACGCTTACTCACCCCAGTAGATAAACTAGCTACTCAAGTAATTCGTGAGATGTCCCGAAAGGGAACTGTCAGAATCATGGGAGCTACTGGGGATGGTAAAGGTGTTTGTGCTCGATACCTCTTATCAAAGATAGTCACTACTCTTTCTTGGTATATCAGGCTTCATGACCCACAACATGGCAGTGAACAAGACCACTGGGGGATACCTAAGGTTAGTAAGTCAGGTAGAGAACTAAAGCAAGCTCTTTCAATGATTACTGCTCAAATGAAAGATAGGGAAGTGACTAAGGTTCATTCCCCAGTTACTTTAGACATCCTAGATGAGATTGACACCCAGTTAGAGAAGGAAGATAAAGGTCAGTTCCTCAACCTAATTTCTCGAATTCGTCACTTGGGAATGAAGTTAATCTTGATTGGTCAAAACCCCAAAGTATCTAGAGCTGGTTTTCAATGGTCAGACATGGCTCAAATGATAGCGTTCTATCAAGGTTCTAGTGCCTTAGATGCCATCAAAAATAATCCAGCCTTAGAACTGAAGAAGGATGTCTTACTCAAGCAATACAATGAGATATCTACAGTGTTTGAAGCCAAGAATGAGTGGCTTGATGACCACAAGAAACACTACTTTGGTCTTTGTGTGATTCCTGGAAAGAACCCACAGTGGTATGAACTACCTATAGCCGACGAAATCGAAATTGATAGCGATTTACCAATAATCGGTAAAAAGTTTGAAATTACTGTTAGTAATCAGGAGTTTGTAGAAAGACAATATAGCGCCAAAGTAGAGCCGTCCGTAGTGGCTGAGGGTTGCCAAGAGCCAAATAGTGGCAAAGCTGAAATCAATACACAGCAAGAGATGGCAACGAATTCTGCCCCCCCGTCCGTAATCTCCCATGTAGGGGGTAGCGCCAAGAGTTGCCATAGGGCCAAAACTATCTGTAAAAAACATCCTGATGTGGAATTGAGACAGGGAAAAGATGGTCGCTACTATTGTCCTGGATGCAAGAAAAAATTGCGTAAAGATGAGTTAGCTGTGGAGGTGTAGGGATAATGTTTGATGATAGCGCTTACAGAGATAAACCAGGTTTCATCTATCTCATCCATGCCGTAGGGACTGACAGATATAAGATAGGACTAACAACCCGCTCAGTAGAAGCCAGGTTTGCTGAATTAAACAGTTCTCAGTCACCATTTTCTTTAGAGCTGATTGATTGGTTTGAGACTGATGATGTCACAGAAGATGAGAAATACTTCCATGAAAAATACTCAGCTTATAGGGTTCATGGAGAGTGGTTTTCTTTTGATAAAAGGACTCTCTCTAAAGTGAGAAGAGAGTATCAAGATGATGTTGGCTTCTCTCTCCCTAAACTACCCATGATGACGCTACCAGCGTTGTCGAAACTACCTACAATCAGTCGGAATAATATTGCTTTAGCTATGGCAGGAGTTGGTGCTTTATGGCTAATTGTAGTGATGTCAGGATGCCAGCAACCTAGCAAGGGTTTACCAGATGTACCCGACCCACCACCACCGCAAAAAAGCCAACTGGTGTAATTGATAACTTTCCCCTCTGAGAGAAAGCTAAAATAAGGGTTTTTCCGATTCTGGCTGTGTTTGAGTATTTTGGTGAGTAAAATCTGGGGGAGGTGATGGGGTGTCGTGTAACATTCTTTTCCCGACAGTTGACAACATACTCAATGCTGAAACTGCTCCCCTAACTTGCTCTGGCTTGACCTCCAAGTATTTTTGTAGTTGAGATAGATTACGGTGTCCACTAACCTCTTGTATTATTCTCAATGGTATTCCTTCATTGGACATCTGGGTTAATGCAGTCCTTCTGAAACTGTGGGTGCTGACTCCCCTAATTCCCACCCGTTGGCAAGCTTTTCTCAATACCCTAGCAGCAGAGTCTTGATGGATATGCCCCGTCCCGTCAAGACCAGGGAACAGAAACCAACTTCTCGGTGATGGATAGTAATCCAGTAACAGGATACGCAACTCTTCAATTACTGGGATTGCTCTGGTTGCTAGCTTGCCCTTGGTGTCCCCTTTACGGAAGGTTACCTCAGGATAGATAATGCCCTTGCGCTCATAAACATCAGTGGTTCTGAGGCTACAGCATTCTCTGATACGACAGGCTGTGTAGAGACAGATGCCGAAAATAGCTCTGTCTCTTTCTGTTTGCAACCCCTCACTGAAGAGTAACTGAATCTCAGACTGAGTGAGAATCTTAGCCTTACCGTGGCGGTCAATTTTCATGGACACACCCCACTTAATTACTCATGGTTTACAGCAGTGGGGTGTCTCCTGTCTAGTTTTTGATGCAGGAAAGTGATTAATCCATGTCGTTGGGAATTAATGCAGCAATATCTATCTCCGAGGTGATATCTTTCCCCTGCTTACGGTTACTGTAGCCGTTCAAGCCATAGGTCTGATTGTGGCACTCAATATCATCAAGGTAGCGTTCCAAGATTTTCTTGATAGTACTCTGTCGAGAGCCAGTCAAAGAAGCGATCGCACTTTGAAGAGGTTAATGAGGTGAAAAGCTAACTCTCGCTAAGGCTTCAGCCTGCTTGTCACCCCCTGAGTCTTTGCTCTCTTCCTCTGTTTTCGCTCTCACTTTCAATTTCCAGCAAACTCCCTTGACACAAGCAATGTAGCCTTAACTTGTCACTAATGGATGTGCTTGGGGAATACTAGCCAGCAGATTTTGCTTGTTTTAGCTTTCTTGATTGCTTCTTCTTTAAATAGCCCATCAACCCCATAGATAAACCAAGACCTAGAGTTGTTGCTGGTTCAGGAACAGAGGCAGTAAATGGTTGGGTAACAGTAACCTCAGTACTAGCATAAGTAAAGTTATCAATCCCGAAAAAATTATCGAAACTACTACGCCCAGAAGGTTTATCCATCTCGAATACTAGTGCTGGAAAACCCTCCACATTTCGTCCTATTACCCCTAGGAATCCATTACCGTTAGAGCCTAATTTTTCTCGAAGTGATATAGTCTGACGTTGACCTGGAACGTTAAAGACACTGGTGATAGTCAAGTTACTTTGTGACCCCCTTCCTGTAAAATCTGCTCCAAAGGCAAAGGCGCGTCCAGGCAAGAACCATTGTATCTTATCAAAAAAATCAGCTTCATCAGGTCTTCCTGTATCCAAAGCACCAGTATAAGCATTATTCGTAGAGATAAAGTTGAAACCACTACCCTGACCTATTCCTGAACTGATAATTCCACTCTCAAAAGTTCTACGGCGATTATTACCACTCGAACTCTGACTATCGAACGTCTCTGTAATGAGGTTAAGTCCTTTAACAGCTTCCTCCCATTCCAAGCGATTAGTGAAAGTGAGTATCGGCATGTCATCAATCTCAAGGTTAAAGGCATCACCGAGAATATCGATTTCAAGTGGTGTAGGTAAACTTCGCTCATCTATAGCACCACCGCGATTAATCAGTCTCGTACTTCCTTGGACATGGTGATAACCGTCCAAGGTTATTTTTGTTCCCTTGCTACCTTCTTTACCTTGTTTAAGTGAATCAAACTCGTATATTATTTTTCCGTCTACTTTATTCAAATTATTTGCAAAATCTTTATAAGCAGTGAATGGTTGTTTATCTTTGAAAATACCGGTATCTCCTATAAATCCAAGAATATGTCCCATCTCATGCAAGAGAGTACTCAAAGCATCTTCTATTCCTTTGGCAGGATTACCTAGCTCATTCTTAGCTAGACCATACAAGCCATTTTCCTGGGTCAAGTTGAACTCGGTGTTAAAGTAGGGAGTGGGGTCAAAAAACCATTTTGTCATGGAGTTGAGTTCTAGAGTTGCTGAAGTTGGAAGTCTAGTTCCCGTTAGAGGGTTTATTGCTGTTGTTTCTTGATTACTGTGCACACGTCCTACAGCTCTCTCCCCAGATAAATCAGCAAATCCTACATTGATATCGACGTTAAAGTCTGTAAGAATTGAATTCTCCCACCACTTCGCAGCAGCTTTGGCAACATTCCGGCGAAGCACATGTTCTGCATTACTTCCATCATCAAAACCGTTACCCCAGCTTAGGTCTAGCGTAACAGCGCTGCTTCTAGTTGCCGATAGCCCAAAACTAGTACTTACGAATAAAGAAACAACAATAGAATTAGTTAGGTGTTTCATAGGTAGGAATTATCCTAAAAAATAGAGAATATTTAGAAATTACTGTATGAAGGTAAAAGCTATACCTGACAAGGTTTTTAAATATTTTTGATTGCTAAGTGGGGAATCCTTAGGTAACTTTAGGAACGCAAGCAGTGAAAAACAAGATTTTTTAGGTGTTTAGCCTCGCTTTTTCGCGCTCTCCGACTTATTCAGCAAGTTCTATTTAGAGCTTTTTTGCTCTTATTTTATTAAAGGTGATTTATCTCTCATGGAAGAAGAAGTTTTGATGAAGCAAACTCTGAATTATGTGAAATTTCAATAAAGTGAGACCTATCCCTTAGTCGCATCTTTCTTAACAAATGAAAGTCAGAGTAGGTAAGGGATACAGGGATTTTGTTACAGAACTTAAGCTCATTTATGCCAGGATTAGACCTGTTTGAAGCGCACCAGCTTAACGCGAGTGCTGTCAAGCATAGTTCTCTTTCTTTTAAAGAGAACTAAAAGTAATCCCTCTTTTCCCCTCTGAGCTTTGGTTTGAGGCTTAACTAAGTGCCATTCCACTATGGTGCTTTCCTTACCCTTTGCTACACATTTAGTTGATTTTGTCAATGCTTAAGTCCTAACTAGAATAAAATCCTGAAAACCTTACCCCATAAAGGTTTCACAATTGTTAATAAATGTAAATGTACGGAAAATTAACGTAAAAAAGGTAGAATCGCTGAAACCGTTACTAGTTAATGACTTCAACAAAAATAAACGGTAGTAAAATTCAATTGTTGTACTAACAAAAACACAGCCAAAAACGGACTACCTTTTAAAAATGGTGTTTTTTGGCGAAAAATAATCCTTTAACCATGCGGGTTTCAGCGATTTTATGCGCAAAAATCAGTTACTAGGGGTTTATGGGTTTGCGCAGCTGTCTCCTCTAAATCTATTAGTTGAAAAATAGTTGAAATTTGCCTGTTGGTGACCCATTGGTGAACTAAAAACTGGCAAAATCTCAGTTTAGGTTTATAATCACCCACAAGCCACGACTATCTTCCAAATGGTGATTCACCCATAAGACACATCAACAACGTATCAAGAGCCTCACAGACCCCTCAAAGAACGATATCAAGTCATACCAGGTTGGATAACTTGGTGAAGTTGGCTAAGTCGGTGAACTTGTGCCCCAATGGTTGAACGGTCGCGTACAAGATGGTAAAACTGGTGACCCAAATCCCGTACAAAGTCGCGCTAAACTTGTTGGAATTGTGCCCCAAATCACGGGTTTTACGCGCAGCGTCACCTTCGTTTTCAGCTGAAAAATTTAGTTGACTAAATTAAGTTGACTTAATTAACATATGGTTACAAATAGATTTGTACACGGATAAAAACCCCCTAATCATCTATATACAAGAGGGTTGGTAAAGATTTTATATTAATACAACAGGTCTAGTACATGGATAATAACCATCTTGATAACTGTACAAAAAGGTTTTGGTATAGATAATGTCAGTCTTGATGTTTGTACAACAGGGTTAGGACATAGATAATGTCGTCAACCATCCATATACAAGAGGATATAGATAGACAATCGGTACAATCATCCCTATACAAGAAGGTAAGGGATGAGAAAAGCGTGAGAGTTATCTATATACAAGAGGGTACAGGGTAAGCTATCGGTGGCCACCATCTATATACAAGAGGGTATAGGGTAAGCTATCGGTGGCCACTATCTATATACAAGAGGGTATAGGCAAGTGCCACCATCTATATACAAGAGGGTACAGGGTAAGCTATCGGTGGCCACCATCTATATACAAGAGGGTATAGGGTAAGCTATCGGTGGCCACTATCTATATACAAGAGGGTATAGGGTAAGCTATCGGTGGCCACCATCTATATACAAGAGGGTATAGGCAAGTGCCAGTATCTATATACAAGAGGGATACCGCATACCTTACATACATTCCTTGTTCTCTAGAGAACAAGGAATGTATGTAAGGTATGCGGTATCCCTCTTA
>JAAHHL010000309.1 GCA_010672185.1 Caldora sp. SIO3E6
GGAGTCAGGAGGCAGGAGGCAGGAGGGTGAGCGAAAAAAAGGGTGGGGAGCGGAGGAGCGGAGGAGCGGAGGAGCGGAGGAGCTGGGGAAGAAGAGAGAACTGATAATTTTTGGATACAACGCTCAAGAAATCCCACCCAAAATTTCTTTCACCTGAAGCAGAAGGCAGGAGGCAGAAGGCAGGAGGCAGGAAGCAGGAGGCAGTTTCGATGAAAAAATTTTCACCACTATGCATGAAAATCCCTCTCGACCCGTCCGGTGCGTCCGGTGCGTCCGGTGCGTCTCTTTCAAGCCAGAAGTCCGACTTCTACTGCCGTCTAGAACACCGATTCAGTAATAAAATTTGACAAATTGAGAAAGGAAAAATCAATACTTTCAGCTTTCCTCTGCTCCCCTGCTCCTCCGCTCCTCCGCTCCTCCGCTCCTCTGCTCCTCCGCTCCTCTGCTCCTCTGCTCCTCTGCTCCTCCGCTCCTCCGCTCCCCTGCTCCTCCGCTCCTCCGCTCCTCTGCTCCTCTGCACGCTCGATTTTATGATTACTGAATCGACGCTCTAGCATCTATCCTGTTCTAGACCACAAAAATATCATTGTTGGTGAGAGCTAATCCAGTGGAGAGTTGGGCAAATTGGGTTTGGTTTTGGGCTCCTGTACCGTCGGGGTCGAAGAATAATGCGCCGGTGGTATCGTTATAGATGAAGCGATCGCTTGCATTACTAGCAGTTGAACCGATGGTAAACTCGTCAGTATCTAGTTTACCTAGGGTGAGTCCGCCACCAAAGCCACGGGCAAGGACTTGAATTCGGTCTCCTTGGGCTAAATTAAAGTCAATTATGGTATCAATTCCTTGGTTGGGGGAGAGGAAGCTAAAGGTATCGCCTCCAGTACCACCAAGCAGGTAGTCATTATCAGCACCTCCAACGAGGTTATCATTGCCAGCACCCCCCAAGAGGTGATCACTACCAGCACCTCCCCAGAGGCGATCTTTGCCAGTACCTCCGGAGAGAAGATCATCCCCAGTACCTCCCCAAAGTCGATCACTACCAGTATCTCCTTGGAGGAGATCATTGCCAGCACCTCCCCAAAGCCGATCATTCCCTTCATTGCCCAGGAGAGTATCATTGCCAGCACCTCCCCAGAGAAGATCATTGCCAGCATTTCCCCAGAGGATATCATCCCCAGTACCTCCCCAAAGGCGATCGCTTCCTTTACCTCCTAGAAGAAAATCATCCCCAGCATTTCCCCAAAGGCGATCGCTGCCAGTACCTCCTGAGAGAAGATCATCTCCAGTACCTCCCCAGAGGCGATCATTGCCATAATCTCCCAATAGGGTATCATCCCCAGCATTTCCTAAGAGGCGGTCATTGCCAGCACCACCGAAGAGACTGTCATTTCCTTTACCTCCTGACAGATAATCATGTCCATTATTTCCGTAGAGGGTATCATTACCAGCACCTCCCCAAAGCCGATCATTACCCTTCCTTCCTCGGAGTACATCGTTACCGCCAAAACCGAGGATCTGATCAATGCCTTGAGTTCCTTTCAGGATGTCATCGCCAGATGTGCCACGGATAATTGAATTTGCCATAATGGTTCTACCTAATAGTCTACAGTGGTCGAATGGTCGTAGAGGCAAGGTTTTTGACCCCTCTGCAGTGTTAATAGCTGAACCAAAATCCAGTTATGCAGTTTTTGCAGTACAATCACCGGCAAATCCTTAATATATCTTCACGAAGTAGATGTTGATAATTGATAATTGAGCTACTCAAATGTTGATAAGAACCCCGACTTCTTAAAGAAATCGGGGTTCTGGGGATATGAGGCTGATTCTTCAGTGAATTTACTGATGAGTCCAAGTTTTTGTTGAGAAAATTTTTCCAAATTAGCTGCCTTTTTGCACTAGGTTAGTTGCATAAGTCTATTTTGGTTCAACTATTAACGTTATAGGACTTAGGCAATGGCATATGCAATCATTGGTGTCAACTTAAGGTGACATCCTTACCCCGCAAGGAACTTAAGTTCCTTGCTCATAGCTCAAGTCATCTAAAGATGACTCAATCTGCTCAAAAATCTTTAGTCCACTTGAGTGGACTTGAGCTATTAGCCTAGAACTTAAGTTCTAGGCGAGGCAAGGGTTTTGTTAAGTTGACACCAATGGTAGGCAATACGCCCCTACCATTCCCTAACACCTAACACCTAATACCTAATACTTCTTCTATGAAATTATTTGTCTCTCTAATTTTTTCTACTTTACTTCTGGGCAGAATTAGTCATGCGGCACCAGCAACAGTTCAGCCATTGGTAATAGCTCAAGCGATCGCGCCTGCTCAGGATGGAACTGGTACAACAGTTACCCCTAATGGGAATCGCTGGGATATTCAGGATGGGACTGTATCTGGAGATAACCTCTTCCACAGTTTTGCACAGTTTGATTTAGGTGCTAATCAAATCGCTAATTTTATCAGTTTACCGGCAATTCAAAATATTCTGGGGCGAGTAGTTAGTGGTAATCCTTCTTTAATTAATGGCTTGATTCAAGTTACCGGGGGCAATTCTAATTTATTTTTAATTAATCCCGCAGGAATTATCTTTGGTCAAAATTCTCAGTTGAATGTTCCTGCTGATTTTATCGCTACTACTGCTACTGCTATCGGTTTTGCTGATGGCGAGTTTAATGCTTTCGGGGTCAATGAGTATAGTAATTTGAGCGGTTCTCCCAATGCTTTTCACTTTGATAGTTCCTCGGCTGGGGTGATTATTAATGCTGGTAATCTGGCAGTGGGAGAAGGACAGAATTTGGTATTAGTTGGGGGAACTGTTGCTAGTACTGGTACTCTGACGGCACCGGAAGGTGGGATTACTGTGACAGCGGTTCCTGGAACTAGTTTGGTGCGGCTGAGCCAAGCTGGGAATATTTTGAGTTTGGAGATTGAACCCCCTACAGATACTCAGGGAAATCCTTTGCCGTTTACACCATTAATGTTGCCGCAATTGCTGACGGCTTATGGAGGGAATCAGGAGTTGGGATTGGTAGTTAACGATTCTGGAGAGGTGGAACTAAGGGATTCTGGGATTGGGGTAGAAACTGGTGATGTGGTGGCAAATCAGGTAGCAGGGGAGACGGTAACTCTGTCAGCGAACCGCAATCTGACTTTGGTGGAGAGTCAGTTGGAGACAACAGGGGATCTGAATCTGTTGGCACAGGATACGGTACGGGTAAGGGATAGTGTGGCGAATCCTTTTCTTGCTGAAGCTGGAGGTAATCTCTATATTCAGGGTAATCAGAGTATTGATATTCTGGCCCTCAATCATCTTGATCAGACACCGTTTGTTAGTGGTGGTAATCTCAGTTTAGTTAGTGATGGGATTATTTCTACCGATGCTCATTTTAGCAGTGGCAAAAATTTCTCAATTCTTGACTTGTCCGATAAACCGGCTAATTTTCTCAGTATTTATGACCCGATCATAACATTAGATGGTGACTTTGATTCTGCTGGTTACGTTGGTGCAGCTCTTAAAGTAGAGACTACAGGAAATATTTCTTTTACTGGAAATATTACGATTAATAATCCAGATGTTACTATTGTTGACCCTACCCCTGGCACCGATGACTTTATTTTGGCTAACTCCCAAGCATTAATTCTGCGAGCAGGTGGTAATATTGAAACGCAAGATATTACCACAACTAACCCTGTTGGTGATGCTGGTCCGGTAATTTTGGATGCTCAGGGTAATATTAATACATCCAGTATTGTGGCAACGTCTCCTATTGGTAATGGTGGGGAAATTACTTTTACTGCAAGAGGTGATATTACAACTGATGACCTTAACACATTTGGGGTTTTAGGTAACGGTGGCGCGATCGCTCTTACTGCTAATGGTGTTATTGATGCTGGAGTTATCAACTCTAGTTCTACTGATGGCAATGGTGGTGGAGTTGCTCTTATTGCCGATAGTAATATTACAACTGCTGAAATCAATACGAGTAGCAACAATAGCGCAGGAGATATTACCCTTGAAAGTCAAGAAACTCTGACTATCGGCGGAGATATCGATGCCAATGGAACTAACAGTGGCAATATCAGCTTAACAGGTGACGAAATTGATTTTATCGGACAACTTAACAGTGTTGGTGGGACTCTCCTGATACAACCTGCAACCTTAAATCAAGGGATTCGCCTTGGGGATGGAACTAATACTGCTAACCTTGACTTACTAGAAACAGAACTTGCTATGTTGCAAGACGGTTTTAGCTCAATTACCATTGGTCGCTCTGATGGTACTGGTACTATTACTATTACTGAAGGTGCTAATTTCAGCGATCCTGTTATCATTGCTGGCGGCTCAACTTTGGCAAGTCCGGATCTCGATAACACCTGGAATATTACCGGAGTTAATAGCGGAACTCTCAACAATATCACCTTTAGCAATATTGAGAATCTGACTGGGGGTAATCTCACCGATAATTTTATCTTTGCAGGAGGAAGTGTTGCTAGTCTTGATGGTGGAGGGGGGGAAAATACTCTGACTGGTGACTCGACTATCGATAATATCTGGAGTATCACCGGAGTTAATAGCGGAACCTTCAATAATATCGCCTTTAGCAATATTCAGAACTTGATGGGAGGAAATCTAAACGACAGTTTTAGCTTTGTGGCAGGAGAGGTTACTAGTATTGATGGGGGAGGGGGTAATAATACGCTGATTGATGCATCCAATACCCCTAGTACCTGGAATATTACCGGAGTTGATAGCGGAAATTTCAATAATATCAACTTTAGCAATATTCAAAATCTGACAGGAGGGGATTTAGATGATAGCTTCTCGTTTAGTAACGATGGTAGCCTCACTGGTAATCTAGACGGTGGTGCTGGTAATCTTACCCTTATCGGAGATGAGCTTAATTTTACTGGTACGATATCTGGTACTGGTAGCTTAACCTTACAACCAGCAACTTCGACTCAAGGGATCCGAATTGGTGGCACTGATAGTGGTAATGCCAATACTCTAGATTTGACTACCGCCGAACTAAGTTTGCTACAAGATGGCTTTACTTCGATCCTGATTACTGGTGCTATTACCCTAGCAGGGGATGTTACTTTTAGTGATCCGGTAACTTTGATTAATAGCTTGGGTTCGATTAACTACACAGGAGGCAATATTACGGGAAGCGATAACGCTACTATTACCCTGCAAGCTAATCAAGATATTACTACTGGGGATATTACTACCGATGGTCAAGATATTACTGTCCAAAGTACTACCGGCGCGATCGCAACCGGAAATCTCAACACTTCAGGAACTATCAATGGTGGCGATAACGGGACTATTACTGTGGAAGCTAATCAAGATATTACTACTGGGGATATTACTACTGACGGTCAAGATATTACTGTCCAAAGTATCACCGGCGCGATCGCTACAGGAAATCTCAACACTTCAGGAATTATCGATGGTGGCGATAACGGGACTATTACTGTGGAAGCTAATCAAGATATTACTACTGGGGATATTACTACTGACGGTCAAGATATTACTGTCCAAAGTATCACAGGCGCGATCGCAACAAGAAATCTCAACGCCTCAGGAATTATCGATGGCGGCAATATCAGAATTTTAGCTAGTACCCAAATTACTACCGAACAAATCAATAGCAGTGGCGGGTTGGGTAAAGGAGGAGATGTGTTCCTTGATCCTTCCGGTGATATCCAAGTCGGTTTGATTAATGCTCAAGGAGGAACCATTGGCGGCACAGTGGATATTACCACCGGCAGGTTTTTTCGAGCCACGGATACCTTTACTGCTGCTAATGGCTTAACTGCTAGTATTTCTAGCTTTGGTAGTAATAGTGGAGGTAGTATCACTATTCGCCACGGTGGCAATGGAGCAATTCCCTTTAATGTCGGCGATGCTGGGAACAATGGTACAGCAGGAGTGATTACTAGCGGTAATTTTGCGATCGCGCCGGTTCAATCTTTTCTCTTCACCGAAGTGGTAGGGGATATTCAAATTATCAGTGTTCCTCCCAATTTGACGAATTCAGCTCTTATTCTTGCTGCTAACTTGGTTGCCGATCCCATTAACCCATCCTTTAATACCATCGATTTTACTTACTCACTAACAGAATCTCCCTCCAGTTTAGTTAACGAACACAAACCGCTTGCTCAAGCACCGATTGGTTTCGACCTAGTAGCACTAGAGTTCCGATTAACCAATAACTATCAGCAATATCTGGGTAGTGATTACAATAATTCCCAGGGTAGCAACAACAATAATTCCCAGGGTAGCAGTAACAATACCTTTCAGGGTGGCAATAACAATACCTTCCAGGGTAGCAGTAACAATAATTTTCAGGGTGGCAATACCAATAATTCCCAGGGTATAACCAACAATAGTTTCCAGGGTAGCAGTAACAATAATTCCCAGGGCAGCAATAACAATAATTTCCAGGGTAGCAATAATAATACTTTCCAGGGTAGCAGTAACAATACTTCCCAGGGTAGCAGTAACAATAATTCCCAGGGTAGCAGTACCAATAATTCCCAGGGTAGCAATAATAATACTTTCCAGGATAGCAGTACCAATAATTCCCAGGATAGCAGTACCAATAATTCCCAGGATAACAGTACCAATAATTCCCAGGATAGCAGTACCAATAATTCCCAGGATAGCAGTACCAATAATTCCCAGGATAACAGTACCAATAATTCCCAGGATAGCAATAACAATAATTCCCAGGGTAGCAGTAGCAATAATTTCCAGGGTAGCAATAACAATACTTCTATCCCCACCCTGCCAGAAATTCAAGAGACTTTAACTAATATTGAGAAACAGACAGGTGTTAGACCCGCTTTAATTTATGCCTACTTCGCTTCACCAGGCTATTATACTCCACCATCTTCTGCTGAGGCTCTATCATCCTACTTCAATAAGTTAGCTAAACCTACCGATAAGTTAGAACTGCTCTTAGTAACTTCCACAGGACTAGCGATTCGTCATCGGATTGATGCTGCCACCAGAGAGAAAGTTGTAGCTGTCGCCGAAGAATTCCGTGGAGAACTAAAACCTCGTAGCAAAATTCGTCGCCATAAGTACTTAGAACCAGCTCAACAACTCTATAATTGGCTAGTTGCTCCCTTAAAGGAGGATTTAGAAGAGCAAGAAATCGAGAACTTAGTGTTTATTATGGATGAAAAACTACGTTCCCTACCCATAGCCGCACTGCATAATGGTGAGGAATTTATTATAGAGCAATACAGCATCGGTTTAATGCCCAGTGTCACCTTACTGATTAATACCGACTACGTTAATATTCAAAAATCTCCAGTCTTAGCTATGGGTATGACAGAGTTTTCTGATCCCCAACTCTCTCGTCTACAGGGTGTCAGGACAGAACTCGGTACTGTCTATCAAAGACGGGGAGGAATTATGGCATTAGACAGTGAGTTTACCACCAATGCCTTGACCGAGCAACAAAGCCAACAGCCTTATCTGATCCTTCACCT
>JAAHHL010000031.1 GCA_010672185.1 Caldora sp. SIO3E6
TCAAAGATCTACGTAGGAGATACGGTAAAGGTCGGAGTACGTATTCGGGAAGGTGAAAAAGAAAGAATACAGCCTTACGAAGGTACGGTAATTGCCATGCGGAATGGTGGAATCAACGAAACAATTACCGTCAGACGCATCTTCCAAGGGGTTGGTGTAGAGAGAGTCTTCCTGCTACATTCTCCCCGAATCGAAAATATTAAAGTGATGCGTCGGGGTAAGGTGCGACGAGCCAAGCTTTACTACTTGCGCGATCGCATTGGTAAGGCGACTCGTGTCAAACAACGTTTTGACCGCAATCATTAACGAAAAAAAAAGTATACTTGGTATTGAGGTACTAATTGAGTTACACTTAAATATGTAAGCGTTTAAAGTCTAACTCCTTTGGTGTGCGCTCTTAGTTCAGTTGGTAGAACGCAGGTCTCCAAAACCTGATGTCGGGGGTTCAAGTCCTCCAGGGCGCGCTCTCAAATTTAATGTATAGTAACCCGTACATTACAAAAATCAAAAATTTTGCGTCTGCCCAATTCATCAATCTTGCATCGAGCAAGCACATCAAAGTCCACGACTTTCAGATAGACTTATGGTGTAAGGCATTGCTAACTAAATCAACAGCAGACATCTTACAGCTTAGTTGATGGGGGAGAAAAAATTGTGGCAAAGAAGGCTAAAACAGAACCAGAGATTAAAGAAACTACATCTGGGTTTAATGCAATCGAGTTTTTGCAAGGTACAAAAGAGGAACTCAGTAAAGTAGTTTGGCCGAGTCGGCAGCAGTTAATTAGCGAATCTGTTGCTGTACTGTTGATGGTTATCCTTTCTGCTACCACTATTTATTTTGTGGATCAATTATTTTTGTGGTTATCAGGACAAATATTTTAATGAGTTTTGCTACAGAAGACGATTCGTTTGATTCCAATCAAAAATCAGAAGCATCCCCAAAACCCCGGTGGTACGCGGTTCAGGTGGCTTCTGGTTGCGAAAAGCGAGTCAAAACTAATCTAGAACAGCGTATTCAAACCCTGGATGTAGCTGACCAGATTTTAAAAGTACAGATTCCACAGACACCAACAGTCAAAATCCGTAAGGATGGTTCTCGGCAGCATTTAGAAGAGAAAGTTTTCCCTGGCTATGTGTTAGTACATATGGTAATGGATGATCATGCTTGGCAGGTTGTCAAAAATACACCAAATGTGATTAACTTCGTTGGGGCAGAACAAAGAGCTCGCTCTGGTAGGGGACGTGGCCATGTCAAACCAGTCCCTCTAAGTCCAGGAGAAGTCGAACGGATCTTCAAGCAGACAGAAGAACAGGAGCCAGTTGTCAAAATCGATATGGCAACCGGAGACAAAATTTTGGTCTTGTCAGGTCCGTTTAAAGAATTTGAAGGCGAGNTTCCTGTCTCCTGCCTTCTGCCTTCTGTCTCCTGCCTTCTGCCTTCTGCCTCCTGCCTTCTGCCTCCTGCCTCCTGCCTCCTGCCTCCTGTCTCCTGCCTCCTGCCTCCTGCCGATGAGTTAAAAAATGTTAAACTAATACCATGATTAACTCGCGTCTGCAAAAACTGCTGGCCTACCTACGCCCTTACTGGCAGCAGGCATTACTAGGTGTTCTTGCTATATTTATCGTCAATGGCATTAGCGTTTATATCCGCCTCCTCATCGGGGATACGATCGATGAGCTACTCATAACCTTCAGCTTTGAACAAATTTGGCGTTTTGTCTTAATCATCCTCCTACTGGCTTCCTTATTGTGGGTGATTAGAATGGCATCCCGTCTCTTGCTGTTTGGTGTCGGACGTCAGGTAGAATTTGACCTAAAACAAAAGATTTTTGAGCACTTGCTGATTCTGGAACCATCCTATTTTGCTCAGAACACCTCCGGGGATTTGATTAACCGAGCCACCAGTGATGTGGAGAATATCCGGCGTCTGTTGGGTTTTGCGATTTTGAGTATAGCGAATATCATATTTGCCTATGGCTTAACACTACCAGTAATGATGTCAATTAGCTTGCGGCTAAGTCTGGTAGCGATCGCAGTTTATCCAGTTATGTTAATTACTGTCCAGCTCTTCAGCGATAAGCTGCGCACTCAACAGCAGACAGTGCAGGAAGAACTCTCGGATCTCAGTGAACTGATTCAGGAAGATATGAGCGGTATCTCCTTGATCAAGATCTATGCTCAGGAAGAAAATGAGCGCCGTGCTTTCCGTCGTCTTAATCAGCGGCTATTAAAAGCAAATGTTGAGTTAGCAAGAACCCGCAACCTCTTGTTTCCTCTGGTTGAAGCACTCGCTGCTGTCAGCTTGCTAGTACTGCTGTGGCTTGGTCCTGAGTCGATTGCTTCTGGTAAGATCAGTATTGGTGATTTTGTTAAACTGATTCTCTATGCCGAGGGTCTAGTTTTTCCCACTGCACTACTTGGTTTTACCATCACGACTTATCAACGAGGTGAAGTTAGTATTGACCGTGTTGAGTCAATTCTCTTGAATGAGCCCCAAATTAAAGATACTCCCAATACCCTGAATATCTCTGAGCCAGTACGAGGTAAGCTGACGGCTAGGAACCTCAGTTACACTTACCCTGGTGCGAATACTCCTGCCCTAGACAATATTAGCTTTTCTATTAATCCTGGCGAAACAGTGGCAATTGTCGGAGCTATCGGTTCAGGAAAATCGACTCTTGCCAATGTGTTGCCTCGCCTACTCAACATTGAAGTCAATCAGCTGTTTTTGGATGAGCATGATGTCACCAAGATGCCTTTGCGAGATTTGCGTCATGCGATCGCTTATGTACCCCAAGATAGCTTCCTTTTCAGCACTACTATCAAAAACAATATTTGCTACGGTGCTCCGTTGAGTGAACATCCAGAGATTGAATACGCTGCCAAACAAGCACAAATCCACTCAGAAATACTTAACTTTCCCCAACAGTATGAAACAATAGTGGGAGAGAGAGGTATTACCCTCTCAGGAGGTCAGAGACAGCGTACATCTTTAGCCAGAGCTTTGTTGGTAGATACACCAGTCTTGATTCTGGATGATGCTCTTTCTAGTGTGGATAATCAGACAGCTACCCAAATTTTGGAAAACCTTGCACTTCGTGATGGTAGCTTCAACGGAAATTCGGGGCTCCAGCGCAAAACTGTGATTTTTATCTCCCACCAACTCTCAGCAGCTGCTACCGCTGACCGTATCTTTGTCATGGACGCTGGTAAGATTGTTCAGACAGGTACTCATGCTGAACTTATCCAAAGTACTGGTCTCTATTCCTCTCTATGGAATCAGCACAAGCTTGAGGAAATATTGAAGTAAGTTTGTTGTTTGTTTTTTGTGTGCTTAGGGCTTGCTGAATAACTGGTCAGCTATTTTTTCTAGCCCAAGTGCTGTGGAAATAGTGTTTAATAAGCTCAATCTCCACAGTACTGTCGTTGAGATTAACTCAAGACTTGTTACTTGTTACTTGTTACTTTTTACTTGTTACTTACAAACAAGCACTATCGGTTTTTTCAATTAAACGGGCTAGGAGGGATTCGAACCCCCGACACCGTGGTCCGTAGCCACGTGCTCTAGTCCACTGAGCTACAAGCCCTTGACGAGGTGTGAATAATTCGTTTTACTCACTAAATATATACAATACCATATTCAAGCAAAATGGATCAAGAAATTTCTCAATCGCGATCGCTAACCCATCTAGATCTTCAAGGGCAAGCCCAGATGGTTGATGTTTCTGAGAAGGCAATCACCAAGCGTCAAGCTGTTGCTGCTGGGCAAGTGCGGATGCAGGCTGCCACTTTTGAAGCTATTGAAGCTGGCAATGCGCCCAAAGGGGATGTTTTAGGTACGGCAAGACTAGCGGGGATTATGGCAGCCAAGCAAACTGCCCAGTTGATTCCCTTGTGTCATCCCTTGCCACTACAGAAAGTGGAAGTGCAAGTAGAACCAGACCCTCAGCTGCCAGGGTATCAGATTCAAGCATCTGTCACTACTAAGGCGGAAACTGGTGTGGAAATGGAAGCACTCACAGCAGTGTCTGTAGCGGCCCTTACTTTGTATGACATGGCAAAAGCTCTGGAAAAGTCCATTCAGATAGAATCGATTCGCCTCTTGAGTAAAACAGGAGGCAAATCAGGGGATTATCAGATACCGTAGGGGTGTATTGCATAGATACGCCTTTTTTGGGAAGAAACCACAAAGGCACATTCTCTCTAGGAGTTCCCGAAGGGTAGTTCACAAAGGGAAAGAAGAAAGCGATCGCTAGCTAGATAATTGATTAGAGTAAACTAAGCTAAATATTACCTTATACCATTTATCGAAAGTGGCTAGATAGTCAAAACTCACTACGCCAGCTGCCAGTATTAACCCGAAGAGCTTATGACTGCTACCTTATCCACCCCAACCACAGTCATTCCCCAAATCCAATGGGAAAAACTACCAGCAGACTTTATTTTACCCGACGATCCAGTGGAAAATATCTACCAACCCATCCAGGCTGCTGCTTTGCGAGAAATTCTTGATTTAGCAGGATTGGTTACTCCTGATATGCTCATTGGTTCTAACTTTGGGATTTGTGCCACTGTTAACCACAAAATTGTGGTCAAAGCACCAGACTGGTTTTATATTCCTTCCGTCTTTCCCGTAGAACCCGGAGTCATTCGTCGCAGTTACACTCCTCATACGGAAGGAGATGTACCAGCGGTTGTTATGGAGTTTTTATCAGATACTGAACAAGGAGAATATTCTGCCAAATCTACCTATCCCTATGGTAAATGGTATTTTTACGAGCGCATTTTGCAAGTACCAATTTATGTTATTTTTGACCCGGATGAAGGAAATTTAGAGGTACATTTGCTCAAATCCGGCCATTATGAACTACAGTCCCCTGATGAAAATGGACGGTATTGGCTGGAGTCGATGAATCTGTTTCTGGGAGTGTGGCAGGGTACAAGAGCAGAATTAACAACCTCTTGGTTACGCTGGTGGGATGGGTCTGGTAATTTGTTACCTTGGGCAGATGAACGAGTAGCACAAAGCTTTGAACAAGGAAAGTTAGCAATTGTTACCCGTCTGCTGACACGAAAATTGGGAACGATAGAACCGGATTTACAAGCAAAAATTAACCACTTATCCGCAGCTGATTTAGATGAATTAAGTGAAGTGTTATTGGATTTTGCTGATGTCTCAGATTTATCACATTGGTTAACTCAGCGTTAATATTTCTATAATTTTCTGTAGGGTGTGTTAGCGATAGCGTAACGCACCAATTATGAATGCGATCGCTAATATTGGGGTGTCATTGGGTTATAAACCACAAAGGCACAAAGTTCACAAAGGGAGTATCAAATTTTTGACCAAGCTAAAACTCATCTAATTTGCACCGAATTCAATCATAGACAAAAGTCCCCCTTTCTAAGGGGGATTTAGGGGGATCAAGAATTTACCGCATAGTAGAACAAACGGCTGTATCCTATTGATGAAGTTATGAGCGTAAATAAAACTGATGATTTGACTGGATTAGAACTTTGGTTACGGCGTTTGGTCGCTGGATTCAGTGCTGTGGGATTGTTAGTAATTTTGCCTTACCTTTGGTGGCTGAATGTAACTCCCATTTATCAGCAAGAATCAATCCTTAAGGTCAAAGATTTTTTCGAGCTTAAGAATCAGGCAATCCAGTCAGTTATTACATCCATTCAAATTTACGCCACAGTTTTTGGCGGTATAGCTATTCTGCTTAATGTCTATTATGGAGCTAAACGAGCTAAAGCAATGGAGGATAATGCGAGCGCAACGACACAAAATGCGATCGCGGCAACCAAAAATGCTGAGGTAGCAGAACAAGGACAAATAACAGAACGCTTTACTAAGGCAATTGAACAAATTAAACAAGATGGGGGAATAGTGAAACTCTTTTGCCAGAAAATCTTAAGAAACCAGAGCGCTGAAGATAGCATTTTATATGATTATCCTCGCCGTGCTCAAGAAGATATACGGGAATACTTAAGGCGAACTGCGGAAATTATCGAACTTGGTGCTTGGGAAACCGCAATTGCTTCAGCAATCTTTATTTTAGAAACAATTATACCTTTAATGGGACAAGAGAACCAAATTGATTTTGAAACAAAAACACCAACCGAGCTTTTACAAATTTTTTGCCAAAACAATCTAATTTCTCCAGACAACCGTGATACCCTAATCGAAGCGATCGCACTCCGAGATGCTTTTATGATTCAACAAGAAACAATAGAAAGCGATCGCGATTTTGCTCAAAGGGTTTTAGCGATCGTTACTCAGTTGTTCCAGACCATTGATAGGGTTGAATAGAGTATAATAAATTAGATGTGCTACGCCAGTCTCTTGGAAAAAGAGGGAATTTGAGGATGAACCACACCAGGCAAAAGTTCACAGAGGTAAGGAAATTATACAATATAAATATAAGTAAAAACAGCAGTTACCATGACCACTGAATTAACTAGAGCATCCCAAAGTATTTACGAACAGGATTATAATTTGTGGTTGGAGAAGACTATACAACAGTTACAGGTTCGTCGCTTCACAGAACTTGATTTATCTAACCTCATTGAAGAATTAGAAGGCATGAGCAGAAGGGAAAAGCGGGCAATTTACAGTAATTTGAAAATTATATTGATGCACTTGCTCAAGTACCGATATCAGCCTACCAAGCGTTCTAATAGTTGGCGAAGTACAATTAGAGAGTATCGACAACGACTAAAAAGAGCATTTCAAGATAGTCCTAGTTTGCAAGGTTACTGTAGGGAAATTTTCCCAGAATGCTATCAAGATGCCAGGGAATTGGCAGCAGATGAGACAGGGTTAGTACCGGAGGCTTTCCCTACGGAATCGCTGTTTTCTCTAGAGGAGACTTTGGCGATGGAATACTTGCCTGATTGAAAAGTGCGATCGCTAAGATACTGGACTGCTGAAAACCCCGACTTCTTCAAGAAGTCGGGGTTCTGGCATTGGTGACAATTTAAAGGGTCGTGCATTTTGTCAAGTACTATATAAGCGCGTTTAGGCACTAACAAAACCCCATATATAGAAACAACCAAGGAGTCAAAAAAATGTGGTTCCTCTTCTTCATCTCCGCGTCCCCGCGTCCCCGCGTCCCCGCGTCTCCCTTGACAACGACATTTTTACCTTAACTTGTCACCAATGGGGTTCTGGGGACTGGGGATCTCGCCTGATCAACTATAATAATAAAGCATCATATTTGTGCTGATAACCATGACCTCAACTATTCAAGCTTCGGTCATTGCAATTGATGAGTTAGAAACAAGGTTTCAACTCCAAGAAACTACTGAGATTAATTTTTTTAGAGAATGGCAAGATGAGTTACCAGAACTTACCCTGTGGGAAAAAGAGGCATTAGATCGATTAAAACAGGGCTATCTAGATGTACTGAAAAAGCCACCCATTCTAGAAAGTTATGTCAGAATGGCCATGTTATATCCTTTACTATTTATTGCTGGGTTTTATATATCTCCTTTACAAGTTAAATCAGAACAACCGATTTCCCTGGAAACTGAAGCCGGAACTATTATCGAAGGTCGCCTAGATATCTTAATTTTAAAAAATCGGTTTTGGTTGCTAGTGATTGAATCCAAACGTCCCAGTATTGCTATAGAAGAAGGAATTGCGCAAATTTTAGCTTATATGCTGGCCAATCCTCACCCTCATCTACCAACTTTTGGTATGATTACCAATGGCAGTTACTTTATGTTTGTTAAATTAGTTCAACAAGAAACTGCTCAATATGCTTTATCCAATACCTTGGTTCTTCGTAATCAAGGAAATGAACTATATCAGGTTTTGCGAATTTTAAAAAAATTAGCTCAATCAGAAGGAACCACAGAGGCACAGAGTTCACAGAGAAAAGACCAATGACCATTTTTTTAATTCAAAATTCAAAATTCAAAATTCATTCATAGGCAATTTTTAATTGATTAATTCAGGTTACAAGCCCCTTCTTTCAAGAAGGAAAAAAATAGAAATGTGCGTAGCACATCTTTAATACAAGCCTCTTGCTTTAGCTGGAGGTTAATTTTGAATTTTTAATTGATAATTTTGAATTGTTTTGACCAATAACTAATAAAACAATTGATACCGCTTGCGAATCGGAGTGTGACGAGACTCCTCCCAGTCCCCAGCGAGGACTTCCATTTCGCTGGTAATCTGCTGCCATTCAGCCGGTGTACACCAACGGGGCTCTATCCAGTCAATTTGAAACCCTTTACCCAATTCTTGCCCTAACTGCCAAAGACTGACTTTTTCCGGTACATCCCAAACAACTAGAGAAATTTCGCTCCAGAAATTCCACGGCGATTCTGGATGAACTAAATCTCCAATTACTCCCACTCCTCCTATTTGGTAGTCTTCCTGCAATTTGCGAGTCGCTTCACCAGCTACTTCACGAGCTTTTTGTCGCCGCTCTCCATCATTGGAGTAATATTGTTCTAAGGCCGCGATCGCATCGATCCAGTCTTGGGGAGGAAACAGCTTAACGGTTTCGACTAAGCCTAGACTCATCAACAACATTCCCAAGGCATTCCTAGTTCCCAGTGTCCCACCAATGAGGATGTACCCGGAAAACTCAAGTTTAGCTTCTGGACACCAAGAAACAAACTGCTCGAAGGTTATAGGGACGGGTTTTAGTTCAATTTGAGGAGCAAATTGCACAGTTCCCCATTGTAACTCTTCCCCTTCCACTTCACGGATAACCCAGTTGCTTTCTTGATAAGGCGCTTGAAAGACTGGCAACCTTTCTTTATAGGGAAGCCAGAGATGATGGGGTGTAAATGTCAACCCTTCAATCCCCCGATAACAGCCATCCGGGTCTAATTTCTGTAGTTGATAGCCAGAATTTGTCAGCCTAAACAACTTAACTTGCTGCTGCACTGGCTCAATCGTCCAATAGTTACTAACACA
>JAAHHL010000310.1 GCA_010672185.1 Caldora sp. SIO3E6
TCGAAATCACTCTTTAGCAGAACCTTTAGCTCAACGATGTTTTGTTCTTTTTCTGTTTAGCCTTAATTTCCATTTTGGAAATTAGCCATGATAGTAACCAAGGCAAGTAGCGCTTGAGTAAAACCACTACGCTATTCTTCGGCAAGTAAAAAATTAACTCTCCCCATCTTTCCTGGGGTACTTCAGCCAATCTCTTTAAGTCTAATCCTGTTGTATCTTCACCAATAAAAACTCGATGCCAGAACCATTCTAGCCTAGCTACATCTGACAGATAGGGTAGATTGGCTACAGGTTCAAAGTCAGTGAGGAAATCGGGAAATTCTTCGCCATAATCTCCTAAATCTGGGGAAAAGCAAGGAAACTGACTAATAAATTTGGCACTAGTTGCTTCAAAAAACTTTTCTCCCACTAACTGACAGCAAACTGGATAGATTGACGTTAAGGTTTGAGTCAAATTGCCAACTATATTACCTCGATAGACGGCTAAGCCTTCTGCTGGGGTTAAGTCTTTTGCTGCTTTGATATGCTGGCTTAACTCTTCAATGCTGGTAGAGTCTTTTTCCCAAACAGCTCGATAAAATAAATTTTGCAGAGCGATCGCTTCCATTAAAGTAAACTGTATATTGTTGAAATCAAATAACAACGATAAGCTTAGGTCTCCTGTTGCCTGTTGCCTGTTGCCTGTTGCCTATTCCCCATTCCCTATTCCCTATTCCCCATTCCCTGTCAATGCCTTTTAACTTACCTTCTCCAAAAACTGCTCAGCCTTATTTGCTTCTGTCATCAATACTTCAAAACTGGGGATATCGGTATCCCATTCTATCAGAGTTGGTACTGCTCCAAACCTGGTCAATGCTGCTTGATACAGTTGCCAAACTGGGGGATGTACAGGATAGCCATGAGTATCCAACAAATAATTCTCTTTTTCTTCATAACCGGCTAAGTGAATTTCCTTAACTCTGGTTGCTGGGATGCTATCGAGGTAATTCAGGGGGTCAAATCCACTATTGATAGCATTGACATAAACATTATTAATATCTAGCAACAAGTAACAGTCAGTTTTGTGGACTAATCTGGAGATAAACTCCCATTCAGTCATGGTGGAGTCGGTAAAAGTTAGATAGGGAGAGGGATTCTCAATTAAAATAGGTCTACCTAAAAATTCCTGTACTTGCAAGATGCGGGATGCCACATTATCCATTACCTCTTCTGTATAGATCAGTGGAATCAAATCGTTCAGATAATGACCATTAATCGAGATCCAAGATAGATGATCAGAAACCCAATCTGGTTCAATTCTGGCAGCTAGTTTTTTTAAACGAGTTAAATAATCTTGATTCAAGGGGTCTGTTGAACCCAGAGACATGCCTACCCCATGTAAGTTAATGGGATAGTCTTGCCGAATTTTTTCTAAATGGTATAGGGGTAAGCCACCATCCCCGAAATAGTTATCTGATATAACTTCAAACCAATTAACTTGAGGTTTGTGAGTGATGATATATTGATAGTGGAGCGATCGCAAGCCAATACCAGCACCTTTAATTGATGTCGGTAGCTGCTTTAGGCTAGCATCAGCATGAGTATTGATAAATTTTTGGATATTTTGTACCATATAAAATTAGGAGTAAAGCCCTCAGCTCCGCTAGTGTCGGAGGCAATAGCTTATTTTTGTTTGTCTTGGAAATTTACGCCCAACTGATGCACACAATTTTAAGCTTGCCACACTACTACGATAGGTACATTTTCCCTAATCAACAACAGCAATTTCAATACGACGATTGCGTTGTTGGTTAGCAGGATTATCATTTGCCACAAGAGGCAGAGTTTCGCCGTAGCCAACCACTAACCAACGGTATTCATTCCCCAAAGCATTAGCAAGATATTGCTCAAGAGCCTTGGCACGACGAAAGGACAACTCTCGATTGTCTGCTGCCTCTTTAGTGCCATCAGTATAGGCAGCAATGCGAATGGTTGTCGAAGGATAATCCCGCAAATCAGCGATAATTTTGTCTAAAAGCAAACCTGCTTCCGGTCGCAAAATGCTATTATCCAGTTCAAAGAGGGCATCACTGGGTAAAGTTACCTTTAACTTGTCAGTTGATAAGACAGACTCCGAAGAGCTAGTAGTTTGATTGGTACTAACATTAGCTACTGCCGCATCAGTGTTAGGAGTCACTCCTGCTTGAATTTGCTGAGAAAGGCTTTGTAGTCGTGCTTCTAGTGTTTCCTTCGGACTACTAATACCTAGCTGTGTTTCTAAAGTGGTAACAGCATCTTGCAAAGTCTGCTGCTGCTCCTGTAACTTAGTTAGTTCAGTTTGTGCTTGTTGTTTTTGTTCTGTAGTTAGCTGTAGTAGTGGATTAGCAGTATCGGGTGTAGAAGTTGAGCTAGCATTACGAGCAATAACCGGTATCCCCTTTCCCCAACTATCTATGACTTTGAGGAGTAGGGGTTTGTTCGCACTGGCACTGGGATAGAAACTAGCAAAAACAATTCCCAAAATGATGGCTAAACTCCCCCCTACTCCCAGCAGCAGCAGTCGAAAAACCAAGGTTACTAACCAAGAAAGTCTACCCTTCGATTTTTTCGGAGCAGTTTGAGCTTCTAAATTAGCCGATTGGATCACCTATTTCTCCGAATTCTATCCAGACAAAGAACAAGGACTACAAAAAATTTATATAGGACTAATCTGATTAAAAATTAAATCATACCACAAATCCAATAGAATAGTATAAAGATTTGTAAAGCCAGAGTAAAAACTTTCATGAAAGAGTGAGTTAAGGAATTCGGATACTGATCTACCTTATATTTAAATTTTTAAGAAATAGTCCCTGGCATGATGCAAATAGGAGTGCAAGTTGACCCCCTTAATAGTCCCCATCCTGTCCCTTGGAGTTGGGTGTTGGCGACTCACGCTGAAGTTAGCAGGAATGGAAATGTTAGTGCGCGGTACTATCGCAGCCATTCATTAATTTCTCCGGATGGTCAGTATGCTACCTACAGTCGCATTAAGATTAAGGGGGAACCGGAACTGTACCGCAGCCGCATCACGAGTGTGATGTTCGTCGAAAATTTACAGACTGGGGATTTGCGCACCATCACAGCATCCTCTCCCTTAGCGGACAATCCTTTAACTAGTAGTGAAGAAGCTGATCTACCAGGAGCATTCTCAATTTTGCTGCCCATTTCTTGGTCAAACTCCAGCGATCGCGTTTTGGCACGACAGTTTGAGGGTTTACTTGGTACATCTGATGCTTCTGATTATGCTTTAGTCTGGAATTGTCAGCAAAATTGCCCTGCTACTATAGCACCAGAGGGAATTTATTACAATTACGCCGTTTTACTAGGCTGGAGTCAAAATAACCCTGAGCAAGTCCTCTTTCGCGCTGGTGAATTGGGTGAAGAGCATTGGTCAATGTGGAGTGTTGCTCTCAATGGTAAAACCACTTTGGCTGCTGAAGACAAGCCAAGGGTTTTTGGTCAAATCGTTAACCACGTTTGGGCTGGTCCTCAGGCAAGTTGGTAACGCGGCTGAAGATCTGTTCTTTCATCTGATAGACTAGTACAAGGCACTGCAATAGTGGAAAAAATCAGAGGCGTTATTTTCAACACAATGAGAGCAAGGTATAGGCTTACGGAGTGTCAAATCGGCTCTACTACCACCGAAAGTTGACAATCCCACAGAGCTTCAACATTTGGGAATATTAACTAACATAGAGGTTAACTTCAATGACAAATGATAACTCCAACGATGCCAGTAAAAAAATTGCTGCTGGTATTTTAGGAATTCTTTTAGGGGCTTTTGGTATCCACAAGTTTATTTTAGGATACACAACAGAAGGAGTAATTTTATTAGTTGCTTCCCTTGCTACCTGTGGCGTAGGTGCAACAATTACTTCAATCATTGGCTTAGTCGAGGGTATTATCTACCTCACTAAAACAGATGAAGAATTTATCAATACTTACATTCTTAACAAGAAAGCTTGGTTCTAAGTAATCTCACCTAAAGCTAGTGCATTGAAAGCGCCTGACGGCGAGGGGTGTAGGGTGTGGGGTCGAATCTTGCGCCGCTATGGTAAGGAAGAAACACTTTTTCATAATTATTACCATTTTACTAGGGGTTTGAGCCTGTGTTTCTTAAGAAAACTGTCAAGATGCGGTGTTCCACAATCGATACCCCACACTCCACACCCTACACCCTCACTCCGAAGGAGTGTTTCTTAAGAGCGCCCGACGGGCGGCAAGCCACCCCCTATGAAAGGAAGAAACTTTTGTGAAATCCCCTTCCCTTCTGCCTTGGAGCCCTCTGCCTTGTTTCTTAGGAGCAATTAGCGATTATCCATTAGCCCGAGTGTTTCTTAAGAGCCTCAATGAAAAGAACTGACTACTCTATGTATGAAAATTAATGTTTCCGTGTCTATTCTTAGGTTAGAAAGACTTGTTGAATTATCTAAACACCGCCTCTCAAGTAAAGAGAGGCTACCTCGTTGGGGCATACTCAGCTTGTGTTCTTCCCCTATAGTGGGTGCCTATTTCTACAACCAAGGATACAGATTATCATTTTTGGTCTGTCCTCTTAGACATTGGACTGGTATTCCCTGTCCCACTTGTGGTATGACTAGGTCTTTTATGGCAATTGTTCGTGGAGATGGTGATCAAGCCTTAACGGAACACCTGTTTGGACCAGTTTTATTCACTGTTTTTTTGATTACCATAGTCCATGTGGCTATTGAGCTCCTAACAGGAAAGAAAATATTGGTATTTTATGATAAATTGTTCCGGCAACGAAAGTTCCAGCTGCTTTGCTTACTGATATATTTGCTCTACTATGGATTACGTCTGCATCATCTATTAATTACTGGTGAACTATCTGTTGCTTGGGAGCAATCACCCTTGGGTCAATGGCTTGCTTCCTAAACAAGTCTAAAAGCTCATAAAATGCTGCTACTACTAATATAATAATGCCTAAAGACAAAAAACTTTTTTTAATCATTTTGTTAAGTCTATTGGGTTGTGGATATTTCAGCGTTCTATCTAGTTGGGAGCTGAATTACCTCCTGAAAACCTGGCTTTCCGTAATGCCTCTACAGGTACTAGCAATGATTTACTTGATTTATTTTCGCTGGAAGTATCGTTAATTTCTCGTTTAAAGTTCAAGTAAAAACTGTTATTTTTCTATGCAACTTCTTTCAGGGAAAGTGGTAACTAATTCTACTCTACCAACAGAAAAAATCACCTTAGATGTCACTGGGATGAAATGTGCTGGCTGTGTCAGTGCTGTGGAACGGCAACTGAACGGTTATTCTGGTGTTATCGATGCCCAAGTCAATCTCTTGACTGAGGTAGCTGTTGTAGATTGTCAAGCTAATACCGTTGATCCAGTAGCCTTAGCTGAGCAACTAACGGCTAAAGGTTTTCCTTCTCAGCCTCGTTCCTCCGTTGCCGATACCTCACCATCTACTTTACCTTCTACCCTAACTCCAGCCCAAAGGCAGGAACAAGAAGCCAGGGAGCAAGTCCGACGATTAGTGATTGCAGGTATCCTTATCCTCCTTTCAACTTTAGGGCATATTGGTCATTGGCTTAATGGACCGATGCTACCGGTATTGAGTAATATCTGGTTTCACTGGGGACTGGCAACTGTGACATTGTTGTTACCAGGGCGTCCAATTTTGGTGGATGGTTGGCGTAGCTTCTGGCAGCAATCTCCCAATATGAACAGCTTGGTAGGGTTAGGAGCGTTTACGGCTTATACTGCTAGCTGTGTAGCGTTGTTCTTTCCTCAATTAGGCTGGGAGTGCTTCTTTGATGAGCCGGTGATGATGTTAGGTTTTATCCTCTTGGGGCGTACCTTAGAACAAAGAGCTAGGCGTCGGGCATCAGCATCTTTTGAGTCCCTGTTAGCATTACAGCCCCAGGTAGCGCGTTTGATTGGCGGCTCAGCAGAGGCAATGGAGGAAGCCGGAATCGAAATTCCTTTAGAGGAAGTTCGGGTAGGTGAGTGGTTACGAGTCTTACCTGGGGAAAAAGTCCCGGCAGATGGGGAAGTATTAACAGGTAAGTCGTTAGTGGATGAGTCAATGCTAACGGGGGAACCACTGCCAGTATCGAAGCAAGTAGGAGACAAGGTTACTGGTGGCACATTAAATCAGTCAGGGGTAATTGTTCTTAAAGTAATCCGTACCGGTTCGGAGACAACCCTGGCACAAATTGTGGCATTGATTGAGTCAGCCCAAACCCGTAAGGCTCCTATACAGCAGTTAGCAGATACAGTAGCAGGATACTTCAGCTATGGTGTTTTAGCGATCGCTTCAGTAATTTTCCTCTTTTGGTATCTCCTGGGCACCAAAATCTGGCCTGAGGTTTTGTTGCCAACGGCAGGGGGATTGGCTCACAGTATGCCAATGCCCACTTCTCCCCTACTTCTGAGCATCAAACTCGCGATCGCAGTTTTGGTGATTGCCTGTCCCTGTGCCCTGGGATTAGCTACACCGACGGCGATTCTAGTTGGGACTAGCCTTGGTGCAGAGCGGGGTTTATTAATCAAGGGTGGTGATATCTTAGAACAGATTTACAAACTCGATACCATAATTTTTGATAAGACAGGTACTCTCACCACTGGTCAACCTACTGTTACCGATTGTCTGCCCCTAGCAGCATCAAATCCAATTGGGGAATTGACTTCGCACCAACTGCTGCAACTAGCAGCAGCAGCAGAAAGTGGTACATCTCACCCCCTAGCCTTAGCAATTTGTAATCAAGCCCAGCAGCAAGAGCTACCAAGATTAACTGCTCAAGATTTTTACACAGAAGCAGGACTGGGAATATCAGCTTTAGTAGAAAATCAGCGGGTGTTTTTAGGAAATGCTGAATGGTTGAGTCAGCAAGGAGTCAGGATTGATGATGTACTCCAAACTAAGGTTCAGAGGCTGGTAGATGCCGGGAAAACATTGGTTTATCTGGCAGTGGAAGGTATCCTCGCTGGGGTAATTGCGGTACAAGATGTTCCCAGAAATGAAGCCAAAGAGACAGTCAACCTCCTAAAAAATATCGGCTTCCGGGTAATGTTACTAACTGGAGATCAACCCAATGCTGCTGCGGCTCTTGCTCAAAACCTGTTGATTGCCCCCAAGGATGTAATTGCTGGGGTACGCCCCCACGATAAAGCTGCCGCCATTGCCCAGCTGCAAAACCAGGGATGCCAGGTAGCGATGGTTGGGGATGGCATTAATGATGGTCCAGCTTTGGCACAAGCAGATGTCGGTATTTCTCTCAATGGGGGTACTGATGTGGCGGTGGAAACTGCGGGAATTATCCTGATGCGTAACTCAGTGTTAGATGTCGTTGAGTCGATTAAGCTTTCTAGGGCTACCTTTAAGAAAATTCGTCAAAATCTCTTTTGGGCTTTTAGCTACAATGCTTTGGCTATTCCTGCTGCCTGTGGTATCCTGCTGCCGGGATTTGGTATTGCCCTCTCTCCTTCTGCTGCCGGTGCTTT
>JAAHHL010000311.1 GCA_010672185.1 Caldora sp. SIO3E6
GCTCATCACAAGGATATTCCTGGATGCTATGAGGGCTTTGGTAGTCGAGGTTGATATCAGTAGCATCATAAATCCGTAAAGCTAGCTGTTGTCCTCCTTGACTCCGCAAGTTTTCCTTGTGCTCATTAGGAACATCCCAATAGGTATAAGCCCATTGTGGATCCCGGGGCATCAAGACAATTCGGCTCTCACCGTAGCCTTCTGGTAAATCTGCTAAACCCTCATCTACAGAAGCAAGAGTCGCACCTTCACGGTCTTCTTGACCTAATTCAAACTTTGCTGCTTCCACTTCCGGTTGTGCCTCCACTGCGACAGATAGGGTGTTCGAGATGTTGGTATGTTGTACTTTTTGAATTTCCGCCAGCAATTGCGCCTTGCGCATCCGGCTGTAACGGGAGATGCCATAATCGCTAGCAACTTTGCGCAGTTGCCGCAAAGTCATCTCCTCTAAGGGTGGACGTTCTTGTGCCATAAGTATGCTCTCCAATAGTTAGGATTGAAAGTATTTAAAGACTGATGAATTCAAGGTATTAGTCATCCGGCAACACATCCAATGCTTTACAGAAAGCAAAAAAAGTTAGTATTTCTTTGGGATCAACTATGAATATATGTAACGAAAATTCTTAGCCGAGATCAAGAGGCTAAGGGTGTGATTTTTGGTAAATTGACGAATTTACAGGCTTGCTGGGGATCAGTATGTCATGATTTTATGACATTTTATTTGCTGGGATCGGACTAGAAAATTTCCTACCACCTAACACCTATTCTTTCCCGGAAAGTTGCGACTTCTTGAAGCAAGCCCTAACTAAGGAGTTTTAGCTAGGGGAGGATTAAACTCAGGGATAAACGCCCCAGACTGAGATTTCCAAAGGCGGGCAAAGTGACCCTGGATTGCCAATAGTTGAGTGAGGGAACCATCCTCAACAATCTGTCCTTCGTGGAAGACTAAAATGCGATCCATAAAGGTCAAAGTCGATAAACGGTGGGCAATTACGAGCGTTGTTCGCCCCTCTATTAGGGTCTTAAAACTCCTTTGGATGGCCTGTTCAGTAATGGAGTCGAGAGCAGAGGTCGCTTCGTCTAGAATCATAATAGGAGCGTTTTTGAGGATAGCGCGGGCGATCGCTAGACGTTGACGCTGTCCAGCAGAGAGTTTGATGCCACGTTCCCCCACCAAAGATTGATATCCCTCAGGCAGAGCCTGGATAAAGTCATGGACTAAAGCTTGTTTGGCAGCAGCGATCACATCGTCATCACTAGCCTCCGGACAAGCATAGCGAATGTTCTCCATCAAACTCCGCTGAAAAAGCAAAGTGTCCTGGGGAATGAGGCCAATTTGGATGCGGAGACTGGCTTGAGTGATCTGCTTAATATCCTGATTGTCAATAAGAATTTGTCCTTCTTGAATGTCGAATTGGCGTAACAGAAGTCGGGTAAAAGTGGTTTTGCCTGCTCCCGATAATCCTACTAAACCCACTTTCTCTCCCGGGGCAATCGCCACCGACAAGCCTTCAAAAACCTGATGACCTGAGGGATAGTGAAAGTTCACGGCTTTAAATTCCAAAGCTCCTTGGGTAAGGATGAGGTTCTGTGCCCCCTCACTATCCTCCACATCATGGGGTTGCCCCAATACTCCTAGAGCATCTTTTAACTCCCCAAAATTATCAATGAGACCCGAGAAACCCCGAACCAGACCACCAATTTGGCTAAAAAAGCGGATGGATAACATCACAACTAAAACAAAATCCCCCACAGATACCCAACCTTTGTAGCAGCCATAGGTTAACAAGATTAGAACCCCGATCTCGCTCACAAAGAAAGTGAGACTCTGGATAACAGAGACCTTGAGAGCGTAGGCAATAAAGTCAGTAGCCTTATTCTTGAAATCTTCTTGCTGAACCCGAAAGTTATTAATTTCTTGGGTGTACTGGGCAAAGGTTTGGACTAGGCTACTATTGCTCAAGACATCAAACACAAAACCAGCTAAATTACTCTTGGCTGCACCGTAATCTTTACTGAGTGCATAGGTTCCTTGAATAAGGGGAGGCAGAATCAATCCGGCAAAAAGCAATGACCAGAGCACAAAAAAGCTACCTAAAACCGGATTAATCAGAAACAAGCAGACTAACAAAACTAAGAAGTTAATAATAATCGGGAAAAACATACCAACGGCATGGCTAAAAATTGAATGAAAGCTATCCGCAGTAACCAGTAACTTCTTAGAAAGATTGCCAGACATATGGCGCTGAAAAAAATCTTGAGAGTGCCTTAAAGTATGCTCTAATAATGGTTCTAAAATAATTTGATAATATCGAGGAACTAGCTGAATTCGGAGAAAACTGAAACTGGCTTGACCCATATTAAATAGCAACAGACAAACCCCATAACCCACAAAAGGAAAGATGATTTGGTTGCGCTCAAGACTTCCTTGCTGCTGAACCGAAACAAAAATATCTATAATCAACTTAATTAAATAAGGCTGGACTAGCACTATCCCAGTGGCGACAGTAATCGATAAGGCTTCCCCTATAAATAGCCAACGGAGACGGTGATCAGCTTGCCACATGATGTACCAGAAAAACTGGCTTAGTGTAGTGGTAAAATGCTCAAATGAAGCAGAATTATTCTCAAATGAAGCAGAATTATTCTCAAATGAAGCAGAATTATTCTCAAATGAAGCAGAATTATTCTCAAATGAAGCAGAATTATTCTCAAATGAAGCAGAATTATTGTGCATAACGAGGCTTGACAGCGTTGTTGATTCAAAAAATTTTTGGGTGTTCGTGCTTACTGAAAAGAACTGGACTCCATGTTATCTTCATGAGAAACCCGGTTTCGTGAGAATATGCTCTAAAATTTGCTCATACAAATTTACTGGTATTCGCTGAGACAGGTTTTGTATCATCGTCTCGTAATTTATCCCTTGATAACGAGCGCTAGCCTGTTGCCAGTACTGCTCAAAATGCTCATCGCTGAAGGTATTTTGCTGATGGACAACATAAAGATAAAGTTGCGGTTGATCAAGCAAGACAACTCGGCAATTTTGTAAAATCTGAGAGCTGACTAAAGTATCCTCTCCTTGTTTTTGAACTGGATAGGGAGGAAGCTTAGATTTGTGGCAAAGTATCGAGCCTTCCAAAATGCGAGTGCGGGATGTTGCCATACGGCGCTGCTCAACCCACCACATAAGCCACCGTTGCAAAAAGCAGGCATCAGCATTGAGGGATTGCAAGGCTGACATTTGCATTTCTAGCCGTAGGGGATCTATAAGATCATCATCATCCCACTGACAAATGTAAGTCCCTGAAGTGTGAGCTAGTGCCAGATTGCGTAACTCACCCAATGTTCGGTTCTCCGGTTCAAACCGCAGATACTGAATGGTATCATCTGCTAATTGGCTAACATATTCAGCTAAGCTATCACTTTTATCATCTATAATAACTAACTCTTTGTGGCGATAAGTCTGATTTTGGAAACACTGAATTGCTAATTTTGCCTGCTCAAAGCGATTTTTAGTCACCATCATGCAGGAAATGAGGGGTTGGTTAGATTCCTGGTCAGATAACAACTGATAAAGGTTGAATTGGAACTTGGAATGTAAGATAATTCGACCTTTTACCATTAAGAGAAGGGGTAGAGTATCTTCGGTTTTGGTTGATTTATGCTTAAACCAGCTTGTATGCCAATGATGAATAGCAAACGCTTGCTGAGTAATTTTCTGACGAAATTGAGGGTCGTTTAATTTACCATCCCAGCAGTCAAACTTGGTAACTGGATAGAGCAGTTCTGAAGCAACGAGGCTAATTGAATCTTGTGATGGATAAGTATCATAAGCACGAGTCAACAGAAAAGGCCCAGTTGCATCCAATACACCAGGGAAACGATAGTTTTCTACTAGATATTGCCATACATGTTGCCAAAATGGATGCCCTACCCTGGATGCCATCAATGAGGGACAGACAATATGAGTGAGTCCACGGGCTTGTGGCAGCAACAACTGAACGTGAGCATCTGGTTCAAGTCCTAATAGTAACTCTTTGCCGTCTAAAAGTTCATCTAATGGACGCAGGCATTCAAAGTCGAGGTCAATAAACACCCCACCGTGATGCATTAAGATAAAATATCGAATAGCATCGACCCGAAAAATATTTTCTGGATAGCCGTCATAGATAGATAGGAACCATGAGTAGTTGGCTTGCAAAAACTGGCGATTATCTTCATCAGTCCAAAGACGATATTCCCAGTCAGGATGATGGTTTTTCCAACTCTGCTGGAATTCGATCATTTCAGCCGGAATATGATGGTTTTTCCAGGTTTGATGAATAACTTTGGGAATTGCTGGCATTGTTTATCAAAATTGCTATCAAGAAAGACTACTGGCGTGGTACACCTAATTTGTTGGTTTAGAAACAGGTAGTGGAGTGTGGGGAGTGTGGGATATCGAGTATTCCACAGTTTTAGTTGTGTCACGCCACTAATGCCAAAATACCTTGACCATAGGGTTTTAGCAAGCTTTTCTTAGGAGCGCCCAAGGGGTGCGTTTTCCGCTCCCCCAACGAATGAAAGAAACACGTCAAATCCCTCTTCTGGTGCGTCAAAAGCGTCCCCGCGTTAAAAGCGCTCCCCTGTAGCTGAATGTGTTTCTTAAAAGTTTAACTAAGGATACTTGCTAACAGAAAACTTCTTGCAGTGCAGTCCTCACAGTTTGTTCGATCGCATCCCAGGAATATTCAGCTTGCAACAGCTCAAAGGCTGACTGAGCCAGCTTTTTACCAAGATCTGGCTCAGCCCACAACTGGCAGATACCTGCAACGATCTCATCTACCTCTTCCCGGAGGAGGAAATGTTTCCCATCCTCAACATTAAAGCCTTCCGCTCCTTTAGCAGTTGTGATCACAGGGCATCCAGACGCAAAAGCTTCGAGAACTTTCAGCTTTGTGCCACTACCATGTTTTAAGGGCACAACCATTACACTCGCTGCCGCAAAGTAAGGGAGAACATCGTCAACAGCTCCGGTTACGGTAATGCCCTCATCCATCTGGGCAGTATCCAACATCTTCTGGGTGGGATTACGACCCAAGAGTAGCAGATGACAATCTGGATAAATCTGACGCAGTTGCGGATAAATCTGCTCAATCAAGAGTTCCGCAGCCCAGGCATTGGGGGGATAGATATAGGTACCGGCATAGAGGATCGTCCGCCCTTTGTTCCCCAACTCCCTTGGTGAATTACACTTACCCAGGCGTGTTTTTTCGTAATTGCTGACCTTAAGGCCATTGGGAATCATCTGGGTGTTGGAGAAAGGACCATAGATCTGCTGTAGCAAATGGTTATCACTATTACTACAGGTCCACACTTGATTAGCTTGATGAATAACAGTGGCTTCGGCCTGTTTCGTGCGAGAAATATTCAAGTAGCACTCAATGCGATCAAAGAGCGAATATTTTAGACCTTTGACGAGGCGTTTGGCATCGTGGAAATCTCTTTCAATTAAGACCTCCACATTAGAGCCAGACATTACTAATGGCACATTATATTCCTTGAGCATGGGCAGGAAATCATAGGCCCGAAAGTCAGCTATTACCACATCGGGTTGAAATTCAGCGAAAGCTCGTCTTAGTTCTTGGGCTGCGGCGCTCGAATAGCGCAGTCGAGTGCGGCGCGATCGCCCAGGATACAACCACCAATACTGCTGCATCAACCCTTCCCAAGCTGAAAATTGGGGTGGGACTTGATTGTAATGATGTTGGGGTTCAATCCCAGGAATCACTTGAGGTCGGGGAGAAGGAAGAACGTAGAACAGGGCGACCGGACCTAAACGCATCATAATATTGATGTCTTGCCAGACCCGCAATGTCCCACCCCCCGTGGGTGGATAAGGCTCACCAATAGCAATGAAAATCAGGGTACGAATTCTGGGCAGACTCACTCAGCTCCCCTCTCTGTAGCAGAGTACGACAATAAAATATCTTCGGCAAGCGGCTCAATGGGTCGATAGTCACGACTAGCGATGTATTCTGGTCGAGGATTCTCACCGGGTTTAGGAATATTCTCAACACTGTTGTAAACTACGGTTGCGATCGTCCGGTTGAATGGAGAAATCGCATTAGAACCTGAGCCATGGATACAGGTTGGGTGTAAAAAGAGGACTGAGCCAGCTGAACCTTTCATGGATACAATCCCATGTTCATTGGCCAATTCAGTTACAATCTCTGGAGATGTTGTGTAAGCTAGATGGCCTTTACTGGGGTATTTCCCCTGATGGAGAACAGCAACCTCTCCCCTTGCTGCGGTTTGCTTCAACGCTCGCCGATGAGAACCCGGAATGATCATGATCGGACCATTAAATTCGGTTACTTTGTGTAAGAAGGTGAGTGCGATCGAGATTTGATTATCCCTGGGCATTCCATCTTGGAAACAGAGATAAGTGGAGTCTTGGTGCCAGAACCACATCGTCTCCTCAAACGCCCCCTTAAAGTTGATGCTGCAGCGATGGATGTAAACCGATGAACCGCCCACAAGTTGTGTTGCAGGCTCAACAAGCTTGGGGTGATGTGCTAATCCCTGAAAGACTCGACTCTCAAAGTGAGCACCGTGAATGATTCTGACGACTTGATCAACATTGAAACTTCGACCTGGCAGTTCTCGCAGCCTTAGAACAGCCGCTTCTGATCGCATCACCTCTACCTCTACTGGGGTAAAGTAGTTGGGTAGAAGCAGGTAACCATTCTCATTGTAAAAGTTGAGCTGGTCATTGGTCAGTTTCATTGCCATTTAAGGTTATTATCTTAAAGCTAGTTGTTACCCTATCATTAAGCACTTTATCTTGTCGAGATATTTAGGGCTTGGGAGAATAAGTAACAAGTAACAAGTAACAAGTAACAAGTAACAAGTAACAAGTAACAAGTAACAAGGAATGAAGCATTTATCCTAGTGGGTGAGCACTTGCATTTCCGAAGATTACCCAGGGATTTCCCATGAAGGTGCCAGGTTTTTGAGACCATCGATACAAAAACCTGGCACTTTTTGAGGGAGTAAATGCTTGAAATCCCTGTCACCGTATAGCTTCCACACTTATGCAGCAAACCCTATTCGCCAATGGATGTACTCGAAACAACTCCAGCGATCGCTCAATCAAAGTTGGCAACAGCACAATCGATTCCGCAGCAACCGACCCCAAAGCAGATCCATACCATCGCGATCGTGGGGTCAGGTCCTAAGGGCTTTTTTTGTTTGGAGCGGCTGCTGGCTGAGTTTCAGGCTGCTCCCTTGCAGTTGCCATTGCAGATTCACGTTTTTAATCGCTCTCCCCATTTCGGGGCTAGTCCAGTTTATGATCCTAACCAGCCTGAATATATTGCAGCTAACTTGAACACAGCTCTGGTTGATTCCTGGGATGCACCACATCCCCCGAGTGTGGCGGGGAGAGGTCCAAGTTTTGTGGATTGGTATCATCAGCTCAAGGGTCCTCCCCAACCTTTGACAGGAGAAGAGTAT